>CAZLTJ010000012.1:0-35840 GCA_964562425.1 uncultured bacterium | reverse complement strand
TATTGATGTTTTAGTAACATTTTCTAAGAACGCTCAATGGACATTGTTTGATCATGCCCAAATGCAATATGAATTGACAAAAATTTTTAATCGCAATGTAGAACTTGTGAGCCGAAACGGAATCGAGAGGAGCCGAAATCACATCCGACGTAAAGCCATCTTGGAATCCGCGGAGCTAATTTATGCGATCTGACGATAGAAGTAATTTATTGGATATTTATGAAGCAGCGAAATTAATCCGAAGTTTTGTCAGTAGTATCGATCGAATTGACTTTGAAGACGATTTAATGCGGCAATCTGCAATAATTCGACAGCTAGAAGTCATTGGTGAAGCCTCCAAGTGCCTTTCGTTGCATTTTAGAAACTCATCCTGAAATTCCATGGAGAAACTGACAGGTATGCGTGATATTTTAATACATGCGTATGACCAAATTGATATAAATGAAGTTTGGAATGCTGCTATAATTTCCATACCTGAAATTATATAAAAAAAAAAGCATATATTTCTCAAGTCAAATTATCTTGATTAAATTATTTTAGTATTTCTTGTTAGGGTGAGAATTATTTATTCATCTTCGTTGCTTGCTTTACAAGATATGTTGCTATAATGTTACGCTGTATCTGATTAGTTCCCTCGTATATCTGAGTTATCTTTGCATCGCGCATCATTTTCTCAACTGGATATTCTTTCATATATCCGTAACCACCGAGAATTTGGACTGCATCTGTAGTAACTTTCATTGCGACGTCGGATGCATAGAGTTTTGCCATTGCAGATAGATAGCCAATATCCTTTGTTTGTCCGCTATCTGCTAACATTGCCGTGTAATATGTTAAAGCTTTCGCAGCTTCGATTTGTGTAGCCATATCCGCCAACATCCATTGAATTCCCTGAAAGGACATTATATTTCTTCCAAATTGAATTCTTTGATGTGCATATTTAATCGCCTCTGCAAGTGCACCCTCAGCAATACCTAATGCCTGTGATGCAACCCCTGGACGAGAGATATCAAATGTTTTCATTGCAATTATGAAACCCATTCCAGCCTTGCCAAGCAGGTTTTCTGCGGGTACTTTCGCATCATTGAATATTAACTCACGTGTGACACTGGCGCGGATACCCATTTTGTCCTCTATCTTTCCAAATTCAAAACCGGGTGTGCCTTTCTCTACTATTAAAATCGATGCACCCCTAGCTCCCTTCTCAGGATTTGTTAATGCAAGAATTGCATATATTTCCGCCTCGCCACCGTTAGTTATAAATACTTTCGTGCCATTTAAAATATAATAATCACCTTCTTTGCGAGCAGTAGTTTTGATACCACTTGCATCAGATCCAGCTTCCGACTCTGTAAGACCAAAAGCCGCAAGCTTCTTGCCGTTGGCGATTGGCATGAGGTATTTCTTCTTTTGATCGTCATTCCCATACAGAATGATTGGAATCGAGCCAAGTCCCGAGCTAGCAAATGCTAATGCAATACCCCCACACACTTTTGAAAGTTCTTCTGTAACTATACACATATTTGTAATACCCAAGCCTTCCTCAACCATTCCCTCATAGTCCACAGGAATGAATACTCTAAACAGGTCGGCTTTTGCAATTTCCTCTACGATATCCCATGGAAAAATACCTTCCTCATCGTATTTCTGGCGTACCGGTTTTATTTTTTCTTCAGCAATTCTTTTAGCTAGATCTTGAATCATAAGTTGTTCTTCATTAAAAATCGGCATAATATCTCCTTTCCCATATCCTCCTGAACCCAAAAATCGATGAATGTCACTTCTCAATATATAATATTATAATCCCGATAAATTCAAATCGCTGTATACCTGGGCATGAGCAATTAATTCACCTGCACTAACGATATATGAACTGGGACAATCTACTACATTGCAAATCGATACCCCATGCGAAATATCATAATTAGGATCATACGACCAAACTCTCATTTCTCCATTTTCACATTGATCGCATTTTTCTAAGACAGGTATCTTAACACCGCAGATTGGGCAATGAAATTCAAGTTTTTCACCAGGAACCGAATCCACACCGATACATACTCTTGTATGATCACCAAAAAAAGGAGAAGTAACCATATCTCCTTCCTGTCCATCGGGTCTACGAACATGTATCCTTAGTCCTGGATGTCTATTAAATTTTACATATTTCCATATTACATCATGACCATTGGGACAATATGCATGTCTGACAATTACAACTTTGTTTTTCGATGTTTCACTGATTTCTCTCTCAATTCGAAATTCCCTCGGATCGGGCATAATCATAAATCCATGCTCATCAAATTTGTACCCCATATATCCTCCTTTGTAGCATCATAAAATCCATTAACGATTCTATTAAAGCAAGTGAAATATAATAAAAAAAAGAGTGACAAAATGAATTCTAAGGCATAGAATAAATAGATAGGAGGAAAAATGAGAAAAAATTTCTACTTTTTTGTTATCATTTTTATTACATTACCTTTAATCGCAAACGCAACTTACGATCCAAATCCCCGACCAAGTACTGCAGAACTGGGTCTTTTTAATATTTTAAGCTACAATATTACAATAAACATAGAAAGACCATATAATGTTTTGGATAGTGCAAGTGTATTTATTGTTTTAACTCACGATAGAGCCTCTGGAAAACCAGTTGTGTTAGATTTAGAAGGGATGATTTGCGATAAGGTTATTCATACACATCCATACCTTGATTTTATTGAATATTGCGATTTTGAACAACATGCTGGCAGTTTAATTATAGACCTCGGAATACCTTCCCCAGACGGAGATACCTTTTATTTAGAGGTTGAATATCATGGACGTCCCGATGGTGGATTTTATGTGCAAAGTAACATGTATGGCGATACAATAATTTACACACAATCATGGCCCTCTAACGCAAGATGTTGGTTCCCATGTATCGATCACCCCTCAGATAAAGCAAAGTCATCGTTGAATATTCTTGCTCCTAAAGAGCTTACTGTTATGGCTAATGGAATTCGCACACGAGCAGATACTATTGGTAGAGAAGTTAGACATCGATTCGAAATGATGTTTCCTATATGCACTTATAATATCTGTCTCGCTGCCGGTGATTTCGATTTCTGGGCTGATACATCTGCAGGTGCAATTCCTATTTGGGATTTTGCATATCCGGCAAGTTCCGCAAATGCAAGATTTGATTGGGCTAGAACACCAGAAATAATGGACACATTCGCTAATTACTATGGTGATTATCCATTCCTTCGATACGGCAACGCTATGATTCCAATGGGATTAGGTGGTATGGAACACCAAGGTATGACTTTCATTGGCGAAAGATTAGTCGACGGCAGAAGAAGATATGAATCTACTGTAGCACATGAACTCTCACACAGTTGGATGGGTAATTCGGTGGGAATTGCAGACTGGCGTGACTTTTGGCTTAATGAAGGTTTCGCTGTTTTCTCGGAGATGTTCTATGTAGAAAAAATTTTCGGTGTCGATTCCGCAAAATTATACCGAAACAACGTATACAGATTGTTCATAACCTCATTAGAGAATTTCCCGATGTACGATCCTGCAGTTTACTTGTCCCGAACATGCTACCAGAAAGCCTCAGGAGTAATTCACATGTTGCGATTTGTAATGGGTGATTCATTGTTTTTTGCTGCCGTTCTGGATTGGACAACAAGATATAAATACGGTACAGTTACAACCGACTCATTGAAAGCAACATTCGAAAGACATTACTGTCACGACTTGACTTGGTTTTTTGACCAATGGGTTTATGATGTAGATTATCTTAGGTTTTATTACTCATGGTTATGCAGATCTTACGGTGATTCATTTAAAGTTATGCTAAATATCGATCAAATAAGGACTACAGGACCGGAAAAATTTATTACTCCAATAGAATTGAAACTCATTCATTCAGGCGGAATCATCTGGGATACTGTTTGGCTCGACTCGACAAATCAAACGTTTACGTGGATCCTTCCCGATTCGGTAACTATAATACAAATCGACCCGAATTTTCATTTGATAAAGCATGCAATCTATCGTTCCGAAATTCAGGAGCCAAAATTAACTACACATGAGATTACACTTGAATTACACAATAATGGACATCTTGTGGAAATAAACTTCATTACACATTTTGATGGCACTCTAAATATCTTCGATTTAGAAGGTCGTAAAATTCTATCTCGTGTAATTTCAAGTGATGAAAATTGTTACTTATGGGATTCGAGTAAATGCAGCTCTGGAGTATATTTTGTGCAATTATCGACACCAGAGGGCACGATTCTAAAAAAGATTTCAATTATCAAATAAATTAAAATTTCATCGATCAAGATTATCATTCAAACGAACAAGTTCTGAGTAGAGAAGCTATTAGCCTTGAGCCTTCAGTTTAATAAACTCAATAATTCTATGCCCAAAACTACCAATTATGAATTATTGGTTTTGTATAGATTCCTTTGAAATCTTCGGTCTTAAAATTAGGTTGTTTGTTCCTATTAAAAAATTCTTTCGGTAAAATTTTACAAATCTAACCGATTGATTAATATGTACCACACCAAAATTCGGAATTATGAGCGAATCTCCAGATAATCCTACAATGCTTTCACCAGTGAACCAAATATCCTTGAATTTCTTGGGAATTGTAAGAGTATCTCCCACCCATAACAATTTGTTCTCTCGATCCCAAAGGATCGGTTCAGGAATTGAACCTTCTAAGAAATTTAAAATCCCAAGTTCCAAAAGGTCGTCTGAAACATTGTCAGCTGTTGAAATCCCTAAGAATCTCGACTTATACGTCAAACCTAATTGGCGAAGGTAACACTTGCTTTCGAATTCTCCAACCTCATCGAATGTAATTATGGAACCATCAATTTTGTCAAGAATATAAATATCACCAAGTGGTGATAATACAATCCTATCGGGTCGGATTTTAAGGTCTTTTGTTCCAAGAAATCGTAAATTTCTGTTAAAAAAAATAAGCCTTCGCTTTTCTGGAACAGCAACGATAAACTGTAATCCACTATATGCAATATCAGAAATGTTTTTTATCAAGTAGAAGACGGCATACGATATTTCAGCAATAAGAGAATCATCATGGAATTGGAAAATTTCCTGATTTGTAGCAACAAAGAAATATCCCGTTTCAGTTGGCTCAACGGCTACAATCGGACTTCCAAAGATTGCAAGCGTTTCAAGTATCGCTATTGTAAGAAAGGTCGTCATTTCTTTTGGTACTTTGAAATTAACTCTTTCATTTCCTCAACAGCTTTTTGTAAGCCAACATAAACTGCTCTGCATATAATAGAATGACCTATTGAATATTCCTCGATAGCCTCGATAGTAGCAATATTAGCAATATTTCTATAATCTAGTGCATGTCCAACGGCAACGCCAAGTTTAAGCTTTGCGGATAAGTTTGCCATTCTATCGAGACGGTCTAATTCCTCAATTTCCTGTTCAAATGATTCACTCTCAGCATAATAGTTTGTATTAAGTTCCACGAAATCTGCACCTATATCCGCAGCTAACCTAACGTTGTCCTCGGATGGATCGATAAAAATGCTAACAGCTACCCCAGCTTTTTGAAATCTGTCTACAAGAGACTCAACCATCGAACCCTCTGTTTCAAGTTTAAATCCTCGTTCGGTAGTTTTCTCGGTAGCCCTTTCTGGGACAATCGTTATCATATCTGGTCGATATTTCAGCGCAACCTGAGCCATCGAATCAGAAGAAGCCATTTCAAGTGTCAAATGAGTTGAAACAGTTTGTCTTAGAATAGCCAAATCGCGGTCCTGAATATGCCTTCTATCCTGTCGAAGATGAATTGTTATTCCATCGGCACCGCCAAGTTCCGCCAGATATGCCGCAAAAACAGGATCAGGAAATTTTGTTCCACGCAGTTGCCGCAAAGTTGCAACATGATCTACGTTTACTGATAGTCTGGCCATTTCACACCTCCAGATAATGTTGTTTTAAATTAAAAAATTATTTGCTATTAATAACTCTTTAAATCGTATATTAACTTTCTCTATAACAAATAATAATCTCTGCGAAATTCTTTGCAAGTTAATTATCTTGAAAAAAGAGAAAGAATTTGAAAATTAAGAATGTTAAGAAATTGTCACAGTTTAGTTTATTAATAATTGCATAATTTTTCAGACAAAGATAAAATTATAGAAAAGCAAAGGGAAATTATAGACAACAGTATTCCATTTGTTTTAATGAAATCCAATATTAAATTACTTAACAGAGATATCCTAATAACAAGGAGTTAAATATTATGCTACAATTAAAAAGAATAATTCAAATTTCACTTATCACTGCATTCATTGTAATGCTTTCATTTTTCATCGATGGGTGTGAGAAAAAATCTTCCTTAAATAATAACGACAACAAAATTTACTTTGGTGTAATATTACCTCAGACAGGATCACTTTCGAACATAGGACCTTCATGGCTCGACGGCGTAAAATTGGCAGTGGATCACATAAATGAAGGCGGTGGAATATTAGGCAAAACATTAAAGATAATTGACATCGACTCTCAAACAGATCCTGAAATAGCTGTTTCAGCAGCATTAGATCTAATTGAAAATAACAATGTCCATATTATAATCGGTGCAGGCGCAAGCGATGTAACAATTGCCTTAGCTGAATCGCTTAAAGCAAAAGACGTTATTATAATGTCTCCCACATCGACATCACCTCGCATAACTACTCTGGAGGATAATGATCGACTTTGGCGTACAGCACCCTCGGATATATTTCAGGGAAACTTTATGGCATCCAAAACCATAGATTTATCATTTATGCGTGCAAGCATTTTTTATCAAGATGACAGTTACGGAAAGGGTGTTCGCGATGGTTTCATTTCCACATATGAAAGTAGAGGAGGAGAACTGTTAAAATCAATCTCTTTTGAAGCTGGTTTATCAACATATATTACTCAATTACAAGAGATTTTTGCCGATTCAATCGATGTTGTAATTCTACCGACATATATAAACTGTGCAAGAATTATTTTAGACCAATGGCACGGTTTAGATTTGGGTGGAAACTGGATAATCTCGGAAGCAAATTACCAACAGTCGATTCTGACATCGATGGACAGCGTGGAAAGCGTTTATGTAGTAGAAATTGCACCCGCTGAAGATACCAATTTTGAGACTATCTTTAGAAACGAATACGGAATCGATCCAATGACATTCTCTGCAAACTGCTATGATGCTGTTATGGTCCTTGCATTAGCAATAGAGAGAGCTGGAACACTCGCTGTAAATTCGATTATTGAAAGTCTTCCGGAAGTTACCTGTCCATGGGGTACAACTATTGGTATTGGCAAGGATGAATACACAAAAGCAATAAACATTCTGGAAACTGGGGGTGATATTAACTATGAGGGTGCCTCCGGGAAAATTGATTTTGACGGAAACGGTGATGTTACTGATGTTAATTGTAAATTATGGTTAATCCAGGATGGTGAATTTGTTGAAGTTGACTAATTTCTAACAAAGGAGGAGAAACGATGCGAAGAATATTATTTGTTAGATTTATAGTAGTCGTGGTTCTTGTGAGTTTATTTTTAATTTCATGCTCCAAAGACAATGACGAAAAGGAAGAAATAAAAGTTGGATTTCTATATTCGAACACTATAGGTGATGTAGGTTGGACATACGAACATAATGTAGCAAGATTGGAACTTTTAAATGAGGATTACATTTCTTCAGCTCCATATATCGAGTCTCTCGAATCGGATGATTCAACAGAAATTGCTGCAAAGTTGAATCAGTTAGTGGATCAGGGATGCAAAATTATTTTCAGTACAAGTTTTGACTTTATGAACCCAACATTGGCAGTTGCAAATGCAAATCCCAATATTTATTTCATGAATTGTGGTGGTTATAAAACAGCCGACAATATGGGAACTTACTTCGCAAGAATACATCAACCGGACTATTTAGTGGGATTACTTGCTGCAGAATACAGCAATAATGATTCGATAGGTTATGTTGCTCCAATCAGAATTCCTGAAGTTTATCGCGGTATCAATGCTTTTGCAATAGGAGTTCTGGAAAGAAAACCGGATGCTAAAATTTTCGTTAAGTGGGTTAATAAGTGGGATGATCCTGTTGTAGAAAGGGAAAAAGCATTAGAATTAATCAATTTGGGCGTAGATGTTTTAGCACAAGGTCAAGTTTCTCCCGAAGTTAACATAGTAGCAGATGAAAACGGGTTACCATCATTCGGTTACAACTCCGATATGTCCAGTTATGCTCCCGGTTCTCATATTACAGCTCCAATGTGGAATTGGATTGTTTTATACAAACATTTCTGCAAAATGGTTTATGAGAAAGAGTGGCAAGTTGAAGAAACTTGGTGGGGTTATGAACGTGACGCCGTTAAGCTTTCTCCGTTTGCAGCGTCGGTTACATCGGATCTCAGAACAATGGTTGAGAATAGAATAACCGAATTTAAAAATAGTGCATTTGTCGTTTTTAAAGGTCCTCTTTACACTAACACCGATTCGCTTGTTTATGCAGAGGGTATACAAGCCACAGATCCTGAACTTTTATCGATGGAATACCTTATTCGTGGTGTAATTGAACCGTAAGATTATTTCGATTTAAACAATATGAAAAGATTGATTCCGAAATTACTGGGATGACCGAATTTGACTAAATCTCCCTGATTTATGCAGAATCGGGGATTTTTTTAAAGCTTTTTTAAATTATGTAGTTTAGCTGTTTTCCAATTATAAAGATAGATAATGAGCTTAGAACTACCAAAAGATAGACCATGGTTATTTGCAGCACCAATGTCGGGGTATTCGGATATAGTCTTTAGGAAATTTGCTCGCAAATTTGGTGCCGATTTAACATTCACTGAAATGATTTCCGCGGAGGGAATTATTTATGCTACGAATAAAACAATAAAGTATCTCGAATTCGACGAATCCGAAAAACCTCTTAGTGTCCAATTATTCACAGCAGATCCTCAAGCTATGAAAGATGCAGCGAAAATCGTTGCATCGATGGGTTTCGATTTTCTCGATGTAAATATGGGTTGTCCTGTTCGCAAAGTAATAAAAAAAGGAGCAGGCTCTAAATTGTTATCAAATCCTCAAAGAAGTATTGCAATTGTCGATGCAGCATTGATGTCTGGATTACCGGTAAGTGTAAAACTTCGTACTGGTTTCGAATATGCCGATTATGAAGCTATTATTACGCTTTTCGAGAAGTTCAGAAATCTTGGAGTGAAGTTTGTCACAATTCATGGTCGAACGGCAAAGCAGTTATTTAGTCATAAAGCAGATTGGAGTTTTATTACCAACGTTGCGAAGAATGTAGACATGCCGGTTGTGGGTAATGGTGATATTTTCACTGTTCAAGATGCTGTGGAAAAATTCAATCCAAATTTAGCTGGTATAGCAATCGCAAGAGGTGCAATAGCAAATTTTGAACTTTTTAGGCAGATTAACGATTTCCTCAGTAATGAAAAATATAGAGAAATAAATCTAAGTGAAAGAATTGATACATTTCTTTCTTTCTTAATGGAAGAGATTGAGTTACGGGGAGAAAAAAGGGGAATTATATACTGTAGGAAGCAAATAATGAAACTTTTAAAGTGTGTTCCAGATAGTTCAAAATTACGTGCAACTTTATGTCAAATAGACAGTTATAAAAATATTCTAAAAATTTTAAAGAATTTGAAAATAAATCTTGCATAGCTTTTTTTAATCTATATAACTTAATTAAATATACAAAGTTGTGCTTGGGATTTATATATTTTGAGTTGGGGTCTCAAAAAAGCTAATAATAACATTTGCGATTAATAAAATTCGATACTGAATTTTGGTCAAGGAGCACGAAAGGGGTTGGCATTGAATGACTTATCCGATAAGGAAGTGCAATTAGAGCAATTCCTTTGCTATCGAGCCTTTTTGCTGGCACTGACCGGCGAAGAGGATAAATCAGATGCATTAAGATGGTTTTTACGCAGGAAAAAAGAAGAACCATCGATCCTTATGGTTAAATAGCTTTCTCGCTCTCTTCATTGAGCTTATAAGGCTTGTTTGCAGCGCCGTATCTAAGTCTTAGTATTAATGTGCGATTTTCGCTTGTGGTATGATTTTTATTGTTGCCTTTTGAGTCTTTGCAATTATTAGAATTGGAATAAAATTATCTATTGATTTCTCTAATTTGCATCTTGAATTATTCAATTTTTTTCCCCTACTATTATCAAGAAAAAAAAATTTACTGCAGTGAGATTGCACCAGCTGTTATAATAAATTCAAACTTATTAACTTACGAATCATAAAAATCTATACATTTTCATGCTGTATACGCAAGTTGTATAATTATTCTACATTTAATTGTATTTAGAAACGCACTTCAGGTGCAATTCTTGCACCAACATCTTCAAGCTCGAAATAGTCCTTAATATGGAATGCAAAAATACTAGCCACAATATTCGAAGGGAACATCTGTACAGCATTGTTAAGGTCTCGGGCTACAGCGTTGTAATACCTTCGCGCAAGCTGAATGTGATTTTCAACCTCCTCCAATTGGTCTTGAAGATCAAGGAAATTTTGATTTGCCTTAAGCTCAGGATATGCTTCTGCAACTGCAAAAAGCTGTCGTAATGCCTGTGTGAGAAAATTTTCAGCTCTTGCCTTTTTGGGGACATTATCTTTAATATTGACCGCCTGCTGCCGAGCTTTTATCACACTCTCAAATGTTTCTCTCTCATGTATTGCATAACCCTTAACTGTCTCAACCAAATTCGGAATCAGATTGTATCGTCTTTGCAATTGTACATCGATATCGCTCCAGGCTTGCTCAGATAAATTGCGCAATTTAACTAGTCTATTGTAAAGCAATACAGCTGCAATTAGAATTATTACAGCAACGACAATTATTACAGTTAATGTTATCATAAATACTTCCATTTATTACTCCTTTCTATGATTTTCAATCGAGAATAAATCTGAAATATTCCAAATTCTGGGAAATACGAAAAAAACGAACGCAGCACCTGCAAAAATTCCTGTAATAAATCTTATAATATTATTGCTTACATATAATCCAATTAGCTGAGCTGTTCCATCTATTGCTAAAGGTGCAATCATAGTCAGTAAAATCTTTTCGTTTATCCTTATGAGTCTTGTGGCTGTGATCGATTCAAAAACACCAAATGCAAATGTTCCAATGTAAATCCCGAGACATCGCGTGCAAACTCCCATTTTATAATCCCATAAATAAAATGATCTGCTTTCTATCTGATGGCATAATGGATGAAACAATTCATAGACTAGAATCGCAAATGGATTGCCCTTATATGCGAGATATGGTGCAAGAACAATAGAAAACAATGCCAATCCTGCCAATAATGTTATTATCCAAGATGCTTTTTTACCCATTATTCACAATCCTATGCATTCTAAAGATTCGATGAGCTCTGACGTTGCCAAACCTCGTAGATATTTCCTATTAATGAACTATTAACTACCATTGAATACATTGTTATAACCCAAATAATGATAAAGCTTATTAGTTGAAATATTAAAACGGGTAAAAATAAATTTTCAGATATTTTTGACAATATTAAATTTGCTATGACAAAAGGTGAAGAAAGCACAGCTCCCACAATTGCTATACCAACACTAATAAGAAGAAGAATCAATATTCTGTATACATTTTCCGAAATGAATTTTATTAACTTATTGAAGTTGAAAAGAGAACTACTGAGAGAATTCTCTGTAGCAATAACAATATATAGATATGGTGCAATGAAAATCATAACAATTGTCCATGCGAATGAAACAACCTGCCCGATAAAAGGAAGAACATTCACAATATGAGGAACATTGTAAATGAATAGTGCAACAAATAATAGGATTCCATTAGAGAAAAGTTCGCCCAAGTTTCCGAATGATGGGAGTTTATATTCCTTATTGATCCAGTTTTTAACTATATTCAGTTGGTAACCCAAAATACAAAACCAACCAAAAATAGGAATAAACGTCAAACCTAATAGTATTAATGCTTTCTTCTGCCAATCTCTATCTTCAAAAGTATATAACAATGCCCGTCTAATATGCAAATGTTCCATGATATCCTCCTATGTTATTGTATATACAATATTTTTCCAATATCTGTCAATTCTTTTTCCTCGCCTCCGAAAGCCTTAACATAAATCAAATAAATTCCACTAGCAACTTTCTGCCCCGATTTATTCTCTCCTTTCCATTCGATACTTCCTTCTTCTGTCTCCAATTTGTTAATAAAATTACCTGAAGCAGAGAATATTTTTGCCTCACCTCTTTTTCTCTCACCGGATCCACCCCTAAACCAACTTATTATCAGCTTTTCTAAGAATGGATTAGGATAATATATTATTTTATCCATAGTAGAATACGGAATAAGCTTAACAGAATATCTGATATTATTTCCTGCAATATGGTTTATTATGATATCAAATGGATGGAAACCATCCCTTGAAACTGAGAGCTTATAATCACCTGAACTATCCATATATGCAAAGAATCTACCGCGACCATCAGTAACAAGCGTTTCCGAGTTAAATACAACATGCGTATTAGGTAAAGCAGCATTAGATACTGAATCGAGGACATATCCAAAAAAACCATCCAAAAGTCCAGCCGCAACAGGACCATTAGGAATACCCCATCCGTAATCGTTATCAGGAACATACCTTTGATCTGCTGAATTCTTCAAAATTTCAACAAGTTTCCATCCGGAAACAACTCCCCCGGAAGATTCAATAGCTTGAAGCACTAATGCCGCAAGAGCTGCAAGTGCCGGTGCAGAGAAACTTGTCCCGTCTGCAAAACCCGATTGAGTATCCCAAACTGCAATACCTTGAGCCAATGTAGTTAGATCTGGCTTAATTCTTCCATCTGCAGTAGGTCCGGGTGAAGAAAATGTTGCATAAACCTTATTAAAAGTAACACCACCTACAGCACAAACAGAATCGCCATCAGCGGGAGTAATTATATGATTAAACCCAAATGGATTACCCTCGGATCTTTCGTTACCTGCAGAATTGAAAACTGCAATACCCTTGGCAGCAGCAAAATCTGCGGCAATTGTTACCAATGCGGTATTTCCATCTAAATCATCAAAAGTGTAACTTCCTGCTGTATCATCATCGAAATCTACATATCCGAGCGAACTCGACGCTATATCTACGCCAAGACTATCGAGCCATTCAATTCCCGCAATCCAATTATCCTCTTCTCTTTTTCGTTCAATAGAATATGTACCACTGCCAACTGTCGAATCTGTGATTTCTGTTTTCGCCAATGCAATAAGAGCATCAGGAGCAATTCCCATTATTTCACCCGGTAAGTTTGCAGCTATAATAGAAAGCGTCATTGTTCCATGTCGCCAGCCTATTTTATCGAAATCACCTTCAACGAAGCCCACACTTGTGTCCTTATGGACAAAATCGTATTTATTCAGAAGCCTTCCACTTGTAGTTAACGAGTTGAAACACCTCTGACCCAAATCAAATCCAGAATCCAACATTCCAATGAATATCCTATCTGCATCGTCACCACCAGAAAATCCTAATTCATGCATTTTATCAGCACTGACAAAAGTTGCTTGCTCCCTCGAGACTCCCCAGTTAGTGTCGACAAGACGTCGTTCGATGCGAATCTCTCTTTTTTCAGGACCAATGTAAGTATAGGTTTTAACTCTTTTAGCTTCTTTTACAAAGTTCATAGAACAAATTTCTAATAGGTCTGTTTCTTCACATTTTATCGATACGGCATTAAGCCATTTAGATTTTATAAGCACTTCAAAGCCCAGAGATTTAAGTGAGTCGATGTACACTGCGCATACAGGAAGATCTGTTTTATCAAGTTTAATTCCCAATTTGTCTCGTCTCGCAATAGCTCGATCAGATAGAGTATTCCTAGCAATTTGTTCAATGTTTTCAGCAGTTTCATCGGAACATTTGTCCCTGAAAAAAATCCAATATTTATCTTGAGCTTGTATAGCAGAAATTAGGAATAATATTAACCATAACCATCTCATCTAAATTCCTTCCTGTTATTTGCTTGAAAATCATCTAACCAACTTGAAAAATAATTTCGATACAAGAAACAACAATGTAGCCCCAACCAACGCCAACAATATCCAGAACCATTGCTTAGGATATCTTGAACGATCGATTCGACCGATCTTTATATATTTATTCTGTTCTTCGTCTTTCCCACTTTTGAGAATGAATTTTCTTTTCCTTAAAATTCTTACCATTTTACTGATTAAATGAAAATTTGGTGAAAAATCATCATTGCAGGACTGATAAAAATAAAGAGAATATTAAATCCGCTCATAGAGCCAAGAATAATAATGCTCAGAAGGATCATTGGACCCATTCTTTCAAGGTTATATATCGTTCGAGGATTTATGTTTGTCAAGCCGAATAGAATTTTTGAGCCATCCAATGGAGGAATTGGAATTAAATTGAAAGTCATAAGTATAACATTAATATCCATTGTGTAAACCATCATATACCACAGGATAGTTCCGGACTGCCCAATTGTTGATAATATTTTAACAATAATTCCTGCAATAATTGCGAGAATAAAATTAGCTGCAGGACCTGCTATAGCTATAAATACCATGTCTCGCTTTGGGTTTCGGAGGAAATGCGGATTTATTGGTACAGGTTTTGCCCATCCGAAATGGAACAGAAATAAAGCTATTGTACCCATAACGTCCAAATGAGCCAAAGGATTAAGCGTTAATCTCCCTGCTCTCTCTGGAGTTGGATCGCCCAGTTTATACGCGACCATACCATGCGAGAACTCATGAAATGTGAGAGCCAGAAGAAGTCCTGGCACCCATAGTAATAAATTTAATAATCCATCCATCAATAACCTCCTATGAGAAAATAGCGTTTATACTGGATTTGTCAAGAGTGGCAAGCATCAATTATGTATATAAAACTCAAAAAAACTGAGAATTTTAATCTTATCAAGTGAAAAAATGGAAAAAAATATATCAGTAATTAAAACTATTCCCAATTTTCCATCCATTTAGAGATTAATTCCAATGCTTGAAGAGGGGTTAAATTATTAACATCTAGTTCCTTTAAAGCAACCACAAGCGGATGAAATTCCGGATCGAAAAGCGAGATTTGATAACCGGAGTGCTTTTCTATCCTAGGCTTTTTGCCATCGATTTTTTTTAAAGATCGACCCGGGGTTTCTCCAGCTTCCAGAAAGTCAAGGATTTCCTTCGAACGCTGGATTACTTCCTCAGGAACACCTGCCAACTGAGCAACATGAATTCCGTATGAATCATCGCAGCCACCAGAAACTATTTTGTGAAGGAAAACTATCTTTTCGTTTTTTTCTCTAACCGATATTTGGAAATTCTTAACTCTTGAAAGGTAATTTGCTACCTCAGTTAGCTCATGATAGTGTGTAGCAAAAATAGTTTTGGGTTTGTGCCCGACCAAGGTATGTATGTACTCTACAACCGCCCATGCAATCGAAAGTCCATCATATGTGCTTGTACCACGGCCTATTTCGTCAAGAAGAACCAAAGAGTTGTCGGTGGCATTGTGCAGAATATTAGCAGTTTCGAGCATTTCAACTAGAAAAGTAGATTGACCTTTCGCAATGTAATCCACTGCCCCAACACGAGTGAAAATCCTGTCCACAGGGGTTATTTTGGCATAATCAGCAGGAACGAACGAACCAATCTGAGCCATTAACATAATAAGCCCATTCTGACGTAAATAAGTTGATTTACCAGCCATATTGGGACCAGTTAATACAATTATTTGTGTTTCATTATCAAAATTAAGATCATTTGGCACAAACAAAGATTTACCCAAAATTTCCCATAGAACTGGATGCCAACCACTTTTTATCTCTAATGTGCCATGATTGACAATTTCAGGTTTCGTGAGCTTTTTTCGCTGTGCTATATTAGCGAAATTTGACAGGACATCCAACCACGCAGCAGCTCTTGCTACATCGCTTATTTTGCTAGCGTAAATTGAAATTTCAGTAAGAACACTTAGGTAAAATTCTCTCTCAATATAATTTATTCGCTCTTCTGCAGCGAGAATTTTGCTCTCAAGTTCCTTCAGTTCCGGTGTAATAAAACGCTCAGCGTTCACAAGTGTTTGCTTCCTAATGAAATCGGGTGGTGCTTTTTTAGCCTGCATACGAGGTATCTCGATGAAATATCCGAAAACCTTATTAAATTTAATCTTCAATTTATCAAGGCACGTTCTATTCCTTAAATTAACCTCCATATCCATGAGGACAGATCTTGAATTCACCCTAAGTTCTCTTAGTTCATCCAGTTCTTCAATGACCCCGGGACGAATAATCCCACCATTAGTAATGATTGGAGGTGGATTATCAACAATAGTCTCCTTAATTCGCTTTCTTATTTCCGGCAGCGGCTCCAAGTTTTTTAGCAATTTCTGTAATAATTCTGAAGTAAAAATTTCGAGTTCTCTTATTTTTTCAATTATCCTAAGACTTTTTTCTACTGCAGCTAGATCTCTTGGGTTAGCTTTCATATTACCAATTCTGCCAGCAATTCTCTCGAGATCACAAAGTTTTGCTAAATATTCTTGTAGTATACCCAACAACTTGCCAGATTGAATAAGGGAATCAACAGCTGAAAGTCGACCCATAATTAGCTTTTCATCTGTAAGTGGTGAAAGTATCATTCTTCGGAGTAAGCGTGCACCCATTGGTGTTTTTGTCTCATCAAGAAACCATAAAAGGGTGCCATATTTTTTCCCATCAGACATCGATGCTATCAATTCAAGATTTCTAATAGTGCTCTCATCAAGGTGCATTAAATGCCCACTATGCTCTTGCTTTAAGGCTTTTATATGACTTAATTTGCCTTTCTTTAAACTGTTTAGATATGCAAGCACGCCTCCCGCAATGCATATTTCCCCACGAGTTAAGTCGCCGAAACCCTCAAGTGTCGATGTTCCGAAATGATCTTTCAATACTCGTTTTGCATGTTCGAATTCGAAATTCCAAGGTTCGAAAAGCGATATTCTAATATTGGGAAACCGATACTTTAACAATTTGAAAATCGATTCGCTTATATCGTCCGGTACTAAAAATTCGCTCGGTTCAAGTACAGCGAGTTCATCTAGAAATCGTTTTTCATCTGCAATTACGGTAAAAAACTCCCCAGAAAGAACATCTACTGCACACATAAAATAGCTTCCCTTTACAGAGAATAAACCAAGGAGATATTGGTTCTTTCCATCTTCAGCGCCCGAAGCTACTGTGATCGTACCGGGCGTCATAACCTCAATAACATCCCGTTTGACAAGCCCTTTAGCCAATTTAGGGTCCTCGATTTGTTCGCAAATCGCAACCTTGAAACCTTTTTTTAACAGTTGGGATAGATATTTTTCAAGCGAATGATGTGGTACACCAGCTAATGGTGTTTTAGCCTCCAACCCATGATTTCTCGAGGTTAGCGCAATTCCAAGTTCTTTCGAGGCTATTCTGGCATCCTCCTCAAAAAGCTCAAAAAAATCTCCCACTCGGAAAAGCAGAAGTGTATCCGGATACTGCTTTTTAATGGAATAGAATTGGTCCATTAATGTGATCTTTTTGGATTTACCAGTCATAGTATAATTATATAATATTTGTCAAGAGTGCAAATTCAAATAATTATTCTTAGTAGAATTAATATGTAATCAGAACTCATTCGCTTCCCAAAAGAGATAAGCTAAAAATATTAGACCCTCGATAGGTCTCTAAGTATTTAAATCCTATTTTCTCGGAGTTCTGCTCGATAATAAAAGGAGCATTACCTAAAGTAGTAATCGCTTCAGGTATCGTTATAACTATATCTCCTGCGATAAGCGATCTACATCCAAATCGTTTAGCTGCAATATCACCAGCCAGACCATGAATGTATGCACCAAGTATTGCAGCATTCATAGGTGTTAACCCCTGGGCAAGAAAACCACCAATAAGCCCAGTCAAAACGTCCCCGCTACCTGCAGTTGCCATTCCGTGATTGCCGCTTGTATTGAACCAAACTGGATTCTCACCGTCAGCAATGATTGTTGGATTACCTTTGATAAGTAGGGTTGTATAAAGCAATTTTGCCCATTCTGAAGCCTTCTCAACCCTTAATTTCAATATTTCCGACATTTCAATTCCCAAAAGCCTTGAAAGTTCGCCTATATGGGGTGTCATAACAGAGGGTGCAGTAATTTTTGGAATAGTATCATCGAGCGTTCCTGCGAGAGCATTTAGCGCATCAGCATCGATAACAACAGGCTTTTGCATTCGAATTAACAATCGTCTAACCATCTCCTTGGTTTCATAATGCCTTCCTAAGCCAGGACCAATGGAGACTGAATCAACTTTTTTTACAAGTTTGTGAAGCTCACCTAATGCTCTGAGCGTATGGCATCTACGCTTCCTAACCTCTGGCATTGGCACTACAACAGTTTCGATAGAAGAGCAATCCACAACATCCACCAACGATCTTGGAACTGCAGCGTAACACAATCCCAACCCAGACCGAAGCGTTGAAATCGATGCAAGTATCACTGCACCTGTCATTCCAGCAGAACCACCGATTAACAAATTTTCTCCGAATGTACCCTTATGACCATCTGGGGGTCGATGCGGAAGAAGCTTGTGCAATTCGGTTAAAGTTGAAAAAACGTAATTTTCATTTGTTTCTTCAATTGCCTTTTTTGACAATCCTATATCGCCGATGTAAATTTCACCAGTAAACTCTCTTCCCGGATGAATAAACTGTCCAAGTTTTGGGAGGCCGAAAGTAACAGTCGAATCAGCTTTAACTGCAGAACCGGGAGCTTTACCGTTATCACCGTTGACACCTGACGGTATATCTATCGCTATAACCTGTGTGCCTTGCGTTTTCCGAAAATTAATAAGATCGATTATTTCAGCAATTGCTCCTCTTGGAACTCCCTTAATTCCTGTTCCTAAAAGTGCATCAATAATTAAATCGCTCTTGGGAATATTGCCATTATAGATTTTCCACTGAACGTTCTCCTGATCAGCTCTCTCGAAGTTTAATGCTGCATCTCCAGTGAGTTTTTTAGGTTCGACAGATGATATAACCTCAACTCTATATCCCATTTTTATAAGATATCGAGCAGCGACCCATCCGTCACCGCCATTATTACCTCTTCCGACAAGAATCAGAACCTTACAACTTTTCTTATTCTCAAGCTTTTTTTCTGCAATAACTGAAACCCATCTCCCAGCTCTTTCCATTAATAACTCACTCGGGATACCGTATTTTTTTATTGTAAGACCATCGAGTCGACGCATTTGTTCGATCGAACAAACTCGCATATAAAATCCTCCTTATACATTAGAAATTAATTAAAATACTTGTAATATCCATCTAAATATAGATTTCCAGAAATAGACAATTGCCTAAAATGTAATAATTGCATTATTAAAAGGCACTGCAGAATTCCATCAATAACTCATTACTCCTGATCTAAGGTGAATTGACTATTAATTAAATTACATGTGAATAGGATGAATTCTTTAAAAAATATCTCTATATAGGAAGGTGCAAAAAGTTATTTATTCTTCAGTTTTTACATCTTTGTATATCTGCCAAACAGCCCATAGAATTGAAAACGTAGCTACAAAAAATATAATGTAACGTAGGTCTTGATATATCTTTAGATTGAGAAAATTTGAAACATCATAAAGAACATATATTGCAAATGTCAACACAATGCCCCAACCGTATTTTTTATTCTTTTTTGTAGCAATTTTAAAACCGGTTAAAACAATTGCTAATTTCATTATTACTGAAATTATATGCAATAAGCCCAAAATTATCCCCATTCTAAAATAAGTGCAATTTGTAGAATTTTCTTAAATACTCCACATACATTAATAACTAATTAATTAAAGGATTTCAAGTTTAAGTTTCAAATTAAGCATAGATCGTTCGAATTCTTTTAATATCATTTGATTATCATAAATTGCTGAATTGATTATTTTAGAGTAGAATTATAGTTTATACATTAGACTATTAACTATTATTTTCTGGAACGCAAAATTTCAAGAGGAAATAAATGAATATTACCAAGCTAAGAAGTCTATCAAGAATTGGTATAGAAAAAATTACAAGTAGAATTATGCTTAAAAAAGGAATTAAAGACGGTATAGCCCGAAGACCGCCACAGGTTGTTTATTGGATTCAACACACAGCATGCAATCTTCGATGTTCCATGTGTAACGTACCTGCAATGCCAATGAAAATTGAAAGACAGTCATGGATTTCCACTGAAAGAATGATAGAAATCGTCGAAGAACTTGCAGATATGGGCGTACCAAACCTGGGCATTTCAGGCGGAGAACCAATAATCGATCCGGAAAGGCTTTTTGCAATACTGGAAGCAGCTGGCAAAAGACACATGTACATTCACTTCGGCACCAATGGTTTGCTAATGACCGAAGACATCTTGAGAAGATTTGACTCGATTGGGATAGGACACATATCGCTTTCTGCAGATGGCATAGGTGAGATTCACGATAAAGTTCGGGGAAGAAAAGGATGTTGGGAAAATGGCGTTATTAAGACCATAAGAATTTTCGAAAAAGTTAAACCAAAAAACATAAACTTAAAAATCAATACTGTCATCTCGGATGAGAATCTTGAGGGTCTTCCTGAACTTGTAGAGTTTATGGCAAAAAAAGGTTACGTAGTATTCCTGCAACCATTCGATCCTTGTGCATATGAATTTCTAACAAAACATAAGGATGCAAATGTCGCACACCAAAAATTTCCCCAGTGGATACCACCTGAAAGATTTAGACTTTTTGAAGAAGTTATAGATGAAATAATGTCGATAGAAAAGAAATACCCGGGAACACTTCTCAACGATGAAGAACATCTGAAAGCTACAAAACGTTATTTCACTTTCAATCTTTTTGATAAACCGCAAACCTGCACATTGGGTTTCAGAAATCTCTGGATTAGATCTAATGGAGATGTAGGATTTTGCATTTATGGATATATTGGAAATCTGAAGCACCAATCGATAACAGAATTATGGAATTCCGAGAAAATGATCGCTGCTCGGAAAAAAATGTTAAAATGTCAATTCGTATGCCTTTCGGGTTGTATGTTCGATCCTTCGCTATTCTCACTTATAATAAAAGGATTAAAAACAGCAAAAAAAATACTTAAATAACTCAAAAAATATGTTGTGTAAATTAAAAATGGTGTGATTAATTATTGTTTTCCTCAATACTTTATAAGATCATCACTGGATTATATGTAGCTTATGATTTATTTGACAATTTTATAATTTATATTTTCTTAGCTCTATGAATAAAGATCGCAAATATTTCGAAAAAGATTTTTATGAAGAAACCGATTACTTCTCACGGAATGTTGATGTTTTTGCCAACCTTAATAGTCGCTTTCAAAAGTATAGAATATCTACAGTGTTTTCAATCTACAATCCAAGACCGGATGAAGTTGTTTTGGACATAGGAACGGGCTGGGGAACATTTCCGTTTGCTCTATCCGGGAAAGTTAAAAAAGTTATTGGATTAGATATAGCTGAAAAGAGCATAGAATTCTGCAAAAGAATTGCCGAAGAGCGAAATATAAAAGATATCGAGTTTGTTGCCGCTGATGCACGAAACACCAACTTACCCGAGAATAGCATCGACACAATAATTTGTGCCGATCTGTTTGAGCATTTATATCCAGATATTTATATGGATACAATAAAGGAAGCCCTTCGAATTCTGACTCCTGGTGGAAAATTCATAATCTGGACACCAAACCCAGGACACATTATCGAAATCTTTAAACGACGGAATATTATATTCAAACGAGATCCAGCACATGTGGACTACAAGACAATGCCATATTTAAAGAAAACACTTCATGAAGTTGGATTCGAAATAGAAAAGGTCGGATATAGTGCTTCTCATACGCCGATTCTCAATATTTTCGAGCGTATTTTCAAGTCTATTTGTCCGCTTCTGCGACGAAGACATGAAGTGCTTGCACGAAAACCGAAATAAAGAGATTATCGATTCATCTATATCAAAAAAAAATTGCTTAACACCCTTTATTCACTAAATTAATTACCCAATAATCCATGGAAAACTTAAAAATCAAAGAGAGGTAGAATATGAAATTATTCCATTTTATTTCAATATTTTTGCTTGTAGCAAGTCTAATTCTTATCGGATGCTCCAGCAAAGACGATAGCAATGATAATACAACAGAGAGAACAATCGGTGCTGAGGGCGGCACAATAGAGATATCTGGTGATGTAAGCTTGTATGTACCTGCAAGTGCCTTGTCAGAAAATGTGGATTTTAAAATCGAAAGAAATTCCTCACCAATGCCAATTGGAAGTAAAATTATGATATTAGACGATAGCTATATAATATCGCCTGACGGAACAAATTTCTCTTTACCAGCAACGATAACAATCTACTATAACGAATCAGAATTGGGTTCTGCAAGCGAATCGGATATCGTAATCTATTCCGATACTGGCAGCGGATGGATACAATTAACAACAACAGTTAACAACGATGATAATAGGGCTTCAGCCTTGGTGTATCGTTTGTCGGAATTCTGCGCTGCTGTCGATACAAGTACCGATATAATTATTGGACCTAACGGTGGTTATTTTTGGGTAACCAACGTATTAAGATTTGATATTCCAACAGGAGCTTTAAGCGAAAATGTGGAATTCACCTTAGCTTGGACAAGTTCTCCTGCTCCAATTGGCGGAAACGCAGTCTTCGTTTCTGCTCCTGTTACAATAGGTCCCGCTGGAACCAATTTCGCTTTACCAGCAACAATAAGATTGAACTACAATGAGGACTATCTGAGAGGTGGAAACGAAGCTGATATAGAAGTTTACACCGACTTAGGCACAGGTTGGATCCCATTAACAACAACGGTGAACATAGATTCCAATATTGCATCTGCGATGGTAAACCATCTTTCCGATTTCGTTACGGCAGTTGATACACCAACAACCACCGAGGTTAGTATTTATGCACACTAGTTGTTCAACGTGGAATATTTGGTTCGGAAGCAAGTATAGCAGATAAATGTACAGCCTAATTCGATAGTTCAACACTCTGTATTACTGCTGAAGGATTATATGCTAACGAAGTAACTTGTAACGATACTATGTTGGTTTGGGAAACGAGCAAATATAAGTTTGACAATACAACAGGTGCACCAAATGAATTTATTTCCAGGAATTCACGAAAGTAGTTATATAACAGCTTATAGTATGCATAGAATTCAATTTTATTTGCAATAAGAAAGCAATTGTTGCTATTCTTGGATCATATTTTTTAATGATTAAAAACTTGACTGATTCCTTATTATCCTAAGTTGATTGAAACAAAAAACCAAAAAAAGGGGATAAAGAAATTTTAGAGTATATTGCTGGCATTGATGCTTGCGGTTGGATTAATTATTGTGGGTTGTTCTACAGATAATGATGAAAATCCATCAGCAGAAAATGCAATAGGTCCTGAAAGTGGAAACAATGCTGAAGGAATCGATAGTAGAAGCACTATTGTGGCATACATTATGGATTATGTCTTCGTTTCATTGATAGAATAATGTTAAATTGATGTTGCAATCTTCATTTAAGCTCGTCAATTGTTTTTGACGGGCTTTTTTGGGGTCTGAATTTATTACGGATACGCCACACCTAATCGTTTTCTGTTATATACGCAAGCAAATACAATCGCTATAAACACAGGAATAAAAAAAGTGGGTATGTAAAACAGCGTAAGAACTGCAAGTGCTAATACGGCAGCTTTATTACCTCGAACAACTTTTTTAGGATCGATCTCCTTATCGGCAAGTGCACCAGCATAAATTGGAAATGTTATCACAGCTGTAAGGAATATTGCAGGTTCACGAAAAATTAATCCTAACATTCCTGATAGAAAAACACCAAAAACAGCAATTGTTAAAGCCTTCCGTTGCCCATAAACCACCGAGAAAGTTCTTTTCCCCACCTCTCTATCACCGCTAACATCCAAAACGGTTGTTGCAAGATAAACGGAAACGAATGCTATCCCATATGGAATAGACCTTAAAAGAAAAAACCATTTGAAAACATAAACTTCGTTCGAAGCGATACTGAAAAGATATCCTATTATATATATCAGGATGCCATGACCTATACAATTTAATAATAGCGATACAATTGGTCGGTCTTTGAATCTAAACGGTGGAGCGGAATAGCTAATACCAAGTAAAACAGCCAAAACTGTTACCAATGCAATATAAATTGGCATAAACAACCCAATAAATAAAACTCCTACGAATCCAGCAACAGTAATAAACCATGCAACAAATTTTGAAATATAACCCAAAGCCAGAGGAAGATTTTTGTTATTGATTACGTCAGATTCTCGATCGAATATTTGATTTATGCCATAAATCCCAATCCCAAGAAACGTTGTATACAAAATCAACAACCACAATTCAGAAGCACTGAAACTACCACCACCAGCCCAAAATCCCAAAAGTGCTGGAGTCCAGATCGGTATCAAAAGCAGTGGCCTAATGAAAGCAATATGATCGCTGATTCCGAAAAGAAATTTACTTAATAATTTTTTACCCGATTCCGATGGCATGACTTGAAAATTTAACACAAAAGCATAAATTACACAAGTTTGATTTGTTGAAGTAGCTATTCGAAGAGAATTTTTAGATTTTAATGAAAAATCCTTGCGTAATACCTATTATGATGCATATTAGCAAATTGAAAATCAAGGGGGGTAACATGCTCATAGAAAGAAATATAAAAGATTTTTTAGATGACCTTGCCTCAAAATCCCCCACGCCGGGTGGAGGTAGTGCAGCTGCTCTTTGTGGTGCAGTAGCTGCTTCTTTGGTGTCAATGGTTTGCAATTTAACAATGGGTAAGAAAAAGTATGCCGATTTCGAAGATGAGTTAAAATATATTCTCTCTCAATCCGAAGAACTTCGAAAATTAATTACATCTCATATAGAACAAGATGCAGACGCCTTTAGCGACGTTATGGGTGCTTACAGGATGCCAAAAAATAACGGAGAAGAGAGAATGTTACAAAAGGAAGCTTTACAGCATGCACTTCAAAAAGCCACATTTGTTCCTTTGAGAATTATGCAGGATTGCACCAAGGTGCTTCATTATGCTAAAAGAACTGCAGAAATAGGCAACCAAAACGCAGTTTCAGATAGTGGTGTTGCTGCATTAATGTCTAAATCAGCAATTCTATCCGCAAAGCTTAATGTAGATATTAACCTTGCCAGCATCAAAGATAAGAGCTTCATCACCAGGATATCAGATATGGTGGGGAATATTATGGAGGATATTGAAGGTTTAGTTCCAGAAATTATGGTTATAGTTAAGAACAGGATTTCGGAAGAATGATTTAATGAAAAAATATGTAGACCTTCATATTCATTCAAATTGCTGCGATGGTAGCTTCTCTCCAGAGGAAATAGTTGAACGTGCCGTTCGATATAATCTATCAGTAATTTCAATAACAGATCATGATATTGTTAGCTGTATCGAATATGCTTCCAAATTAGCTGATTCTTCAGGTTTAATTTTCATCCCCGGTATGGAAGTTTCCACAAAATGCTGCAATGGAAGCATGCATATTCTCGCCTATTATATTGACATATACTCTCAAACTATTCATAATCTTTCAAAAAAAATGATAGCTTCACGGCGGAAAAGAGTCATCGATGTTTGCCAAAGATTATCCGAGTTAAGCAAACCAATAAATCCGGAGTTTGTTTTTGAACTCAGCAAAAAGGCAAATTCATATGGCAGACCTCATATTGCAAAAGCTATGGTAAAGTTAGGTTATGTTCCCTCTGTGCATGCTGCTTTTACCCGATATTTGGGCTATGGCAAACCAGCTTATGTGCCCCGTTGGTCGACGGAACCAAAGAAAGCTATAGACATTATCCATAACGCTGGGGGATTGGCAGTTATCGCACATTGCGGTGTTACAAAAGGTTGCTTCGATTTGTTGGATTCTTTGGTTCTATGGGGGATAGACGGAATTGAAGTATATTATCCCGGACATCATCCAAAAGTAATCGAAAAGCTTTTGCATTACGCTCAGTCGAAGAACTTAGCTATTACAGGTGGATCAGATTGTCATGGTTTTGTTCGAGGCGAGCCGCTTTTGGGGATATACAAAGTACCATTCATTATTTATGAGAACCTGAAAGCCTACTATAATCAGAACATCTCTAATTAGGTTTATATCAAGCATGTTTATCGGATGCTTTTCACTTCAATCTTTTTTATTTTAATTAGCTCTCTAATTTCACTTGATGACAATTCTCTATATTTGCTAATTAGTAGAGTGTTAATTGAGATTCCAGCAAAGCTTATTCTGTTAAGTTTGATAACTTTTGACCCCAAAGATTCAAAAATTCGTCTTACTTCTCGTTGTCTTCCTTCAAACAATTCGATCTCAATGTCTCTTTTGTAAATTTTTACTTTTCCCAATTTTACAAGCTCACCGTCCAACGATGGTCCCTGTTTTAAGAGTTCCACTGCATCGTGAGATAAGACTGTATCCAATGAAACTTCGTAAATCCTTGAAACATTACTCTTCATCAAACAATTTGCCATAACACCATCATTTGTAAAAAGCAACGCACCCGATGTATTCACATCAAGCCGACCTACGTAGTTTAAACCTTCTCTTTCACGTTTGAGAAGATCAAAAACAGTTTTGTCGCCAACTTTGGAACATATATAACCTATCGGTTTGTTTAATAGAATATATCGATAAATTATTCTTCTAGGAATTATGCGATTGTTGAAAAGATATATCTTGTCCTCTGGGGTAACCAATTCACCATGTGCGGCAATTTTGTTATTTATCCTTACTTTGCCCTGTTGAATAAGTTTGTCTGCTTGACGTCGAGAGATATTTGCGTACATACGTAGAAATTTATTTATTCTAAGTTCCTCTTTAGAATCCTCAAACAACATGTGCTCATTCCCATCTAAGCGCATCAACTGGATTCAATTTAGCTGCTTTTCTGGCTGGAAAATAACCAAATATTACACCTGCAGATGTGGAAAAAAGAACTCCTAAAAATACAATGGAAGGATGAAGTATCAATTTGAATGGTAAAACACCGGATCCTGCTTCCCCTCCGTTAACAGAAGCCATGATTTTAGGAATCGTTGAGAGTGCTTGGAAAGCACCAGCTAAAAATAAGAGCCCTAGAAGGCCACCAATCAGTGCGAGAAATGCCGCCTCTAATGTGAATTGTAATAGAATTATCCTTGGGGATGCCCCTGTTGCCTTTCGAATTCCAATTTCTTTTGTCCTTTCTGTAACTGAAACGAACATCACGTTCATTATACCTATCCCAGCAACAACCAAACTTATCATTGTAATAAAAAGACCCACTGCATAAACCGCAGCTAAAATCGAATTCAAAATTGTCATTAACAGCTCCGATGTAAATATGTCAAAATTATTATCCTCATATGTTTTAAGAGATCTTAATCGTCTAAGAATAAGCGAAACTTCTTCCTGTGCCTCTTTGACTTTTCCGGGTTTAGCTTTGACAAAGTATTGAATGTTCCATCGTCTTTTCCAATGATGAAGAGCGGTTGTAATTGGCACAAAAATTATGTTATCCTTATCCTCTCCGATACTCTTTCCAAGAGATTTTGTAATTCCAGTAACAACAAAAGGTATACCACGAACTTTTATCCTTCTTCCAATTGGGTCGGCATCACTAAAAAGTTCTTTGGCAATAGTTGGTCCAATTACGCAAATGTATTTTCTATGTTCAATTTCATACTTACTGAGAAATCTTCCAAATTCCACTTTCTGGGTTGTCAATCCGTTGTATTCCGGCGTTGTGGCAACGATCGAGGCATCAGTAAATCTCTTTTTCCCGAATGAAACTTTTCCATGGTAGGAAGACATCGGTGCAATTTTCTCGCAAAATTCAGATTGCTCAAGAAGAGGTTTGTGATATGATAACAGGATTCTTGGACGTCGCCAAAGCTCTCGCATTTTTTTCATATCCCTTCCTTTAAGAAAATTAAGCGGGGATACTCTCATAACCACAAAGCTTTCAGGACCCATTTGGGAAAACTGTTTTTTTAACTCAGCTTGAAGAGACAGTGCTAATGCTGTCATTCCAACAACGGCAATAACTCCTATTGTTACTCCAAATGCAACAAGAAAGCTTCTAAGTTTATGTGCTATAATAGATCTAAAAGCTATTTTTATCATTTCCAAAAACATTTACATACGCTTCCTTGAAAATCATTTCTGCCAGATTCCAATAATTTCATTAGCAATTTGGCTTTCACGTTTGTTGTAAATATCGACCCAATGAACATTTGGTTCTTTTCTGAACCATATAAGCTGTTTCCTTGCATATTGTTTTGTTTCTTTGAAAATTTCTTTAACCATCTCATCCTGTGAAATTTCGCAATTAAGATACGAGATAATCTGTCTGTAACCAATAGATGACAACCCAGATGAATTCATTGGTATTCCTGAATTAATAAGCTTTTTCACCTCTTCAATCCAACCCCGCTGAATCATTTGCATAGTTCTATTCTCAATATTCGAATAAAGCACAGAACGGTCAAGTGTCAAAACAATCTTTAAAAAAAACCAATCGGAGGGTTTATTTGTTTTATTTTCCCACCAGTATGATATAGGTTTTCCCGAAATCATGAATACTTCAATAGCTCTTTCAATTCTTACATAGTTCCTTGGATCGATTTTTTTAGCAGCTATGGGATCTATCTTTTTTAATTCTATGTATAGATCGTCACCAGCATTCCATCGAGCCATTAATTTTTTTCTAATCTTTACATCTCGAAAGTTTCCAGTGAAAATCCCCTCAGTTAAAGCTCTAATATAGAGACCTGTTCCTCCCACAATTATTGGAACCTTCCCTTCATTATACAGTTTTTCCATTATTTCACGTGAATCTCTAACGAAACTTGCGGCATCATATTGTTCAGTAGGTTCGATAATATCTACGAGATGATGTGTAATCTTTGGTGAAATTGGTTTTGCGGTGCCTATATCCAAACCACGATACACTTGTCGAGAATCAGCGGAGATAATCTCCCCATCAAGCTTTTCTGCAACAATCTGAGATATTTTCGTTTTTCCCACACCGGTTGGACCGCTTATAACTAATGAATGCTTCATTAGGTGAATTTAATATTTCTCTTGCATGTCTCCAAATGATATAAAATTTCTTGCAAATGGTTAAATTTTCAATCCCTATTTCAAGCACTTTGAATAATTACATACGAAATACCAAATTATCAGAAGCAGACCAGTTTGAAAATAAGATAGCTATTCTGGCATCTCATCAACAATGAAATATTTTCCCTTACCTTCTACAACCACAACACCATTCGGATCTATTAAAAATCCCTCAGCAAAAAAAATTCTACCCTTTTGTTTGAGCATTGTAGTCTGAAGAGTATAGTTAACACCAGGTCTTACAGGAGTTTTTAATCTTATTTTAATTTCCAATGTAAGATAATACTTTTTAAATGTTAGCCATCCTGTCCATCCCATTCCTTCATCTAAAATAGCACTAATAATTCCGCCGTGAACTATATTTTTATAACCACAATATTCCGGTTTTAGTGTAAATTTAGATTCAATGGACTTATCCTTCCCCTTAAATTTCATTGCTAACCCTATCGGATTATCATCACCACATACAAAACATGTACTGTAACTCGGAATTTGTACCCATTGATCCATCATTTCCTCCATTTCAGGTAAATAATCTAAATATTTCCTTTATTCTTGATAAATTATAAATGTTTCTCAAACATTAAAGAATATATATCTAATAATAAACAAAGCCGCAATGACCCACATAAAAGTAGAAACTTCTTTTGTCTCTCCTGCAGCAACTGCGCAGATTGGATAAGAGATAAATCCCATTGCCATGCCGTCGGAGATCGAATAGGTCAAAGGAATCCCAATTATTGTTAAGAATGCTGGGATCGCAATCCAAGTCTTTTCCCAATGTATTTTCTCTATCGAGGAAGCAATCATAACGCCAACAAGGATAAGCACAGGTCCAGTTATGGGATTGAAAACTGTATTATCAACTATCATTCCAGAACCCACAAGACGAATAATCGGATAAAAAAACAACCATAGCAAAAACAGCAAAGCAACAACAACAGAAGACAATCCAGTTCTCGCACCTGCAACAATTCCAGTCGTGGTTGAACGAAAATTATATATGACATAGTCATAAATGTCACGACTCCACCCATGATTTCATGACTAAATGTCGTTCCAGCAGATTTGAGATCAAAAATTTTCATTAACAGTTAATACAATAATAATTTCTAACCATTTGAAAATGTCTTTTTAAGGTAATGCAAATTTTAAAGACCTATAGAATTTTCAAACGAATTATCTAAATCTTATTTATTCCTATCTAAGCAATGCAACAACAGTTTAACATGTAATACGTTTAAATAAAGCGGGTAACTGGATTTGAACAGGCAATCTTCGGCTTGACAGACTAAGAATTAATTCGATGTAACATGATGTTATATATTATAAACGAAATTATAACTGTATCTTGATTTTCCGTTATGAGTTGCAAATACTTTGCGCTGGGCACAATCCGGGAAAGAGCAGCCAGAACAAAGGAATTACCATTATAGCAATTAGTTTCTTTCTCATCTTATCCCTATTTTTATTTTTTTTCTCTTCTAATGAAAAACATTATCATATTCTTCAATCAAATCAAGCAATCTATCATAGTCGACCTTCCCCTTATCACAGCTTATATTACGCGCTTTCAGGTCTGGTTTGAGATAATATAACTTAACACCTTTCCCTTCTATTTTGGTAAGGTCGTTACTAAGATTCTCAGGGACAAAGGAAGGATTTGCAAAATAGACGCCATCCTGAATAAAACAGACTACATCTTCAGATGAAATTAGTTTCAAAACGGTTTTAAGGTTTTCCGCTCTATTGGGTGATTGACTGATTAAAAATAGTGTCTTCGACATTTTTCCTCCTATTAAAATGTTATAATCGCCTTTGCATCTTTTACCATTTTTTTCAGTTTCTCATCATCTGCCAATTCCGCTGGTACCAGTTTCTCCTGTGGGATCTTAAACTTTTCCAGTGATTCTTTGTGAAAAAAAAGATTAATATCAAATTCTGCGGCTCCTCCGAGAGCTTGGTCAATTGGCTGATGTCCAATTTCATCGGGTTTCTGTTCCTTTAATCCACAGAATATACCCTCATCAATTAGAACAAGGTCGACAGGAATTTCCATTGAAGCCATTGCCATAGCAGCAAGGAAACCTTCGATACAGAAGACGGAACCATATGGAGCCCTTCTTGCAAGTATAAGAACATTTTTCATTTTCACTCCTTTCTATTGGATACCAAAATTTATAAACCTGTCAGAGGTTGCAATTATATCACCAAGAACAGCAGTGACTGCAAATCTGGTATTTTCTACTAGATTGTTTTTTTTCATTCCTCTATATTTTGCGCAAAGGCCACAACCTCGTATGAAAACACCTTTTGCGGCAAGGTCTTTAAATCTTTCACCAATATTTCTATCCCTTGGTGTAAAAATATCGTCGTTCCTATTCCAGATTGCATCGAGATAGAAGAAGATTGCTACTTCATGACCCCGCTCTAATGCCCTTTTTGCTAGTTCATATGCGGTATCGGAATTCTGGAAAGTGTATGGTCCTGTCTGGACCATCATTGAAATCTTCATAATACCATCCTTTCTTTGTTAAGCCATGGATTATTATTTCGAGTTTATCTGTTTACTAATTTTGTTCTTTTAACAAGATATGATGTCAATGCGAGTATTTTCCCATAACTTCTATCGAAGCAATCTCGGAATTTTCCACAATGAGATTGCCATCCTTCGTTAAGTTTATACTCGAGTTCTTTTGCTTCGCTCAAGAATAAATTCCTCGAAGGACTCGGGACAAGCGTCGCGGAGTTTACCTCACACATACTTATATGCGTGGTTTATCCTGAGTCTATCTAAGGTCTCTTCACAATGACAACCTGCGTACGCTGATATCATTTCCTCGTTAGTATCAATATCAGATCTTTTTTACATAGGTCTTGATGATATTCCCTTCTTCTTCGATACCGAGAAATTCATTGCCCGTTGTGTTACACCAGGCAGGCATATCCTCCTTTATACCTTCATCATCTGCAAGCACTTCAAGCACCTGCCCAGGCGAAAGTTCTTTCATTTTTTTTGATGTCTTCACAATGGGCATTGGGCAACTCAATCCAATGCAGTCAAGTGTTACATTCGCCTGCATTTTCCCTCCTTTTTTTAAGGTGGTACAACAATTTTTGTCGCACCACCTCAAACTAATAATTAGAATGTTAAAACGATATCCGCATCCTTTGCTTCGTTCACAAAGGTTGCAACTCCAGCTACTGTAATACCATCTATAAGGTCTTCCTTTGTCATTCCGAGAACACCCATAGCTGCTGAACAACCTAAAAACCTTATCCTGCGTCCACAGAACTCTTGATGAACTCAGGAAGCGTCATTGGTGCATTTGGGAGTATAATCTTCTCTGCGCCTCCTTTTTTGACGATATTTAATCCGCTCATACTGAAGAACAGTATTACATCCATATCCGCAGCCTTCGCACCCATTCCAACTATAAAAGGTGGAAAAGCTTTCTCAACCCCATCTGAGCCACAGAAGATTACCATCTTACCAGCCATTTTATCACCTCCTTTCTGTTGAATTTGAATTTACTTCTTTCTTATTACTGGTTCCATATCGACCTTTATATTCAATGTATTTTGAACCATGCATTCTTCGGCTGACATTTGTAGTAGTTCTAAAAAGTTTTTTATGGTTTCTTTAGATACATTAGACACGTTCTCTATTATAGATATAGAAAATATGTCTTCAAGGTTTGATACCCGTCACATAGAGTAAGTATTTTTGTTCCCGCTTTATTTTACTGATAGACCTGAAAATCTTTCAGATTAAAAGATTAGGGAGCCGAAATCCTCCCCGCGTAATTTTACACCTTTTTCCAAAACTAATCTTTTCATTGTTTCTCCCTTTTTGTGTTGTTTTGTAAAAGAACTTTTTTTCTTTCTAATTTAGTTTTAAATCTTTATTAAAAACTTGTCAAACAATTTTTTCATCTTCTTTAACCCATGACGAAATTTTATGAGGCTATTATTTTTTTATTCAATAAACGATTCTTTTTTCTAAGTTAATTATAAACCTTTATTTTAATTTTGTCAAGGTTTCATATGGTTGCTGATAATAAAGGTCGGATCTTAAAGAGACCCGGTCTTGGTGTAAGGCTGACAAATAAAAAACTGGCAATCTTTTTAGAAAAGTCAGTTTTTAGTTTGCATAATATTTGTTATGTAAACTAATGAGTTGAGTCAAGGTGTAGAATGGTCCCATCGTATCCTACCACCCAGCCTTCTTGGGAGGTTATTCCTCTTTTTATCAAACCAATTTGGCAACTCTTTTTTAACATTCTAATATTATTTAAGTTAATTAGCATAACTGTTATAATACATAATGCAATAGATGCGCCTATCCATAAATCACTAACGTCATGCAAATAAAAACTGGCAGCAGGCTGAAGTCCGCAGTTGCATCTTTATTATCATTAGCTTCATTTGTTACTTTGTCAATAATATTCTCGGCTTTCAGTAAATCCTCATAAGTTAAATCCTTGACTCTATCGAATAGCATTGCCTGCCCTAATTAAGCTTTGTTTTTATTCGTTCATCAAGATCAATTACTTCCGGCGGAATTGGGATTAATCTGAGAATATCACTAATATCGTCCGCATATTATAAATACATTTAAATAAAGCGGGTAACGGGATTCGAACCCGCGACCCTCAGCTTGGGAAGCTGATGCTCTACCATCTGAGCTATACCCGCAAAATATATTCATTATAACACGAAAATATCATCTCCCTACGCCGTGTTGTCAAATTATTTATACAGTAATACAATTCCATCTTATTTAAAAGTAATCCAATACTAACCAAATTTCACTTGAATTTGGAACTTCATAAAGTTATTTATCATTGTCATGAAAATTGATAACGAAAAAAAGGAACTAATAGGAATCCCACATGAAGAACTTGGTGAATTTTTAGTCGCACTGGGTCATAAGAAATTCCGAGGGAAACAAATATCCAAATGGCTATATTCTAATTCGGTTCACGACCCGGAAAAAATGACTGATATACCAAGAACGCTTAGAACATGGCTTAAGGAAAATTGTAGAATAACTTTACCGGAAATTATAGAAGTAGCTAGATCAGACGACGGTGCTACTAAATTCCTTATGCAACTTGAAGACAATGAATTGACTGAAACTGTTTATATTCCCGATTTAGAAAATGATAGGAATACAGCGTGTATCTCATCACAGGTGGGTTGCAGATTTAAGTGCGCATTTTGTGCAACTGGAACACTTGATTTCCATAGAAATCTATCATCTACAGAAATAATAGGTCAACTATATTTGGCTCGGGAATACATTCGAGAAAGTGGTGTCGAGCTTACTAACGTAGTAATAATGGGTATGGGAGAACCACTGGACAATCTCGAGCAAGTGATTAAAGCATTGAAAGTTATGCTATCTGATACAGGATTCGGAATAGGACATCGACGCGTTTTGATATCAACAATAGGAATTCCAGATGGAATAGAAACTCTGATGCAAACCGGTCTAAAACCAAAACTAGCAATCTCTCTTAATGCAGCAAACGATAAACTGAGAACAAAACTTATGCCCATAAACAAACATTACCCTATTGCATCCTGGATCGATCTCACAGATGAATATGCACACTATTCGCATCGATGGGTTACATTCGAATACGTCATGATTGAAAACGTCAACGATTCGTTAATTCATGCAGATCAAGTGGTTAAACTAATAAAAGGGAGACCAGCCAAAGTTAACTTAATTAATCTTAACACTGTGGAAGGTTTACCGTTTAAGCCAACATCAATGAAAAACATGCTAAGATTTCAGAGTTATTTATTGAGCAATTCAATTGTGGCAACGATAAGGAAATCAAAAGGGCAAGACATTTCGGGTGCATGTGGACAATTAGCGGCAAAATCTGTTATGAAATAATAATACAGGTCGATTTTTTATACATATAGTACTTGTTATAGTGTATTTTTTTATAGGTAAATTCAAAATCTAATAATTCGGGAGGATAAATGGAAATCCAGATTGATAGACCAACAACAGCGACCGCGATTGTAAAAGGAATCCTCGACTCGAATGAAGTTAAGAGTAGATTCGACAAAGCTCTCAACAAATACTCAACCCAAATACAAATACCAGGATTTCGTCCGGGCAAAGCACCAAGGAATATTATCATTGCCCGTGTCGGAGATGATATAAAAAAGCTAATTACTGAAGAAGCTATCAAGGAAATTGTTGAAAAAGCGGTTGAAGAGAACAAATTTCTAGAAAATACTCTTTACTCCGAGGAACCAAAATTTGATCCCATTGAACTTAATAAAGACTTTGTCGTCGAGATATACACAGAAATCCCTCCTGAAGTTAAACTTAACAATTACAAGGGTTTCACGTTATACAGACCTGTAATCGAGATTACAGACGAGGAAATTAATAATGAAATTCAGGATTTTTTAATCCGTAATACTAAACTCGAGGACGTAACCCATGCGGTTGAGGAGGATAACTACGTCGAAGT
>CAZLTJ010000011.1:0-38938 GCA_964562425.1 uncultured bacterium | reverse complement strand
GTTTAGAATATTCTTTCTCATTATTGCTGCAACCAGTTAATAAAAGGAAACTCAAAAAAGCATAGGTAGTAGTGAAATATATATATTTCAGGATTATTCCTCCTCAATAATTATGAATACGAAATCATCCGAAATTTTTATGGAATTTTTTTTAGCTTCCTCTCTACTATTAAAATGACCCCACCGAACCTTAAAAAGTATATTTCCATCTTTGTAATACTTTTTAATATAAGGAGTTATATCACTACTTTCAAGTATTTTTGCAAGTGAAACAGCTCTTAAACTATCTATAAAAGCACCAAATTGTATAGTATAATATCTCCTATTGATTGGTTTATATGATTTTTTTGGTAGTTTTGTTTCAGTGCTCGGTTCTGATTTCTTTGATGCGGAAGTTAAGATAAAATTAGAAAAATATGGATATTTTCTTAAAAGGTATTTTAGATCCTCATTAGTCCTTTTTCTATTCATAAAGGTCTTATAATGCGAAAGATCTGTTTCACGAACTTTTTCAATCCAGTATGAAACAGAATCTTTTTCATTCATACTTGAAAAAGTTATAGCAAGAAATAATTTACACAAATCGTCGTTTTTAGACTTGTGGAATTCAACAAGAGCTCTTGAGTAATCATTTTTAGATAAATTAAACCTACCCATTTCAAAATGAGAAAAACGCGATTCTAAACCAAGCAAATTCCCCAGAGTTTCATCACCTCTTTCAGTATTTCTCATAATTGATGTCAAATCCGATGAATACTTTTTATTCTTCCAATACAAAGAGTAATTTTCTTGGGCTTGTATAATTACAATTGCCAAACAAATTAAATTTATTATAAATATTCTTATCACAGGTCAAAAGTATCAATTTCTCCACAGTTTGGACAAAGAGATAAAGGTTCCTTAATTTCATATCCGCATTCGGAGCATTTGTATATCTTCTTATAATAATTTTGAATGAATAAATCCAAATCGGTTGTTGCAGCATCAATATTATTTAGAAGAAATTCTAATTTAGCAGTAGCAAGATATATTTTGTCAGTTTTTTCCGGTGCTTCGTTTAAAATTTCAAGTGCTTTTTCTAATTCTCCCATTTTTTCATATATTGAAGAAAGAGAAATTCTTAAATATTCCGCATTACGATACCTTTTTAAAAGCTTCTCATAAGTATCTCGAACCTTATCAAATTCCCCTAGATTATAATATGCCGTTTCTATTCTGTTTGAAACCAGATATCCTTTTTCTGGATATTTTTCTATTAAATTAATCCACCATTCTATCGCCTCTGAATGCTTCCCAATAGCCAAATAAGAATCGCCCATACTAAGCATTGCTGGTATAAAGTCATCTTGATGCTTAAGTGCCACCTTAAAACACCCCAAAGCTTTATTATAATTCTCCTTTTCAGCATAAGATTTACCCAGTTCCACATTATAAATAGCCAAAAGTTTTTCGCTATTGTCAGTTTTTGTTTTAGAAAGAATGGATATAGCTGTTTTCCAATCTTTCTCTTTTTCAAGAATATTAAGCAACATACTATACGACCAATTATCAGGCTTTCCCTCAATAGCCTTTTCTATGTATTCTCTAGCCCTTGAATATGTATTCTCTTTATAGAAATCGAGGGCAAGTGATTTGAGAATTCTTATTCTTCTTATTTTACTGAGATCCGACCTACTTAACAATGGTAGATGAACGCCGATAGCTTTTTTTGTTTGACCTTTTTGTCTTAAAATATCACCAACAAGAATGAAAGCCGTAATATTCTGCGTATCGTTCAATGCCGTAGTATGTAAATATCTTAATGCATTGTCAAGATCGCTTTCTATTAATGCTAAAAGTCCCTTAAGAAATGTTTCATTCCCTTTTCTTTTTTTTGATTGAATTCGGTTTATTGTGTATGCGGCTAACAACGCCATAACAACGAAAATACTTATCACAATCCAGATATTTTCACTAATCATTTTTTATCCTCCAATCCAATATCTGAAAGCGGCATTGTCCTCAGATTATCAAGTTCTATGTTAAGCTTTTTTAATTTAGATTTCAATTTTGAAATACGTATTCGCAGTCTGGATTCTTGGATAATGTAAACAATTAATGCCCAAAGCACCCCAAGAATAAATGCAAAAAAAGCTATCCAAAAAACGGATACATTTTCGTATTTTCCCCAACCAGTAAATATCGTATCCACAAAAATACCGTAATTCAGGCTATAAAATATTACTCCATAAACAATAACGATTAGAAACATTATCAAAACCATTACACGCATTATAGCCTCCATTTTAAGTTATTACAAACTTAGTTTACAAAATTTTTGCGCAATTCTCTTAAGATCCTTTTTTATCCTGAATCTAGTCTTCTCATCAGTACGATCGATAATAAGTATCCCATCTTTATGATCCGTTTCATGAAGAAATATTCTCGACTCAAAGCCTTTTATTTTTCTTTGCTCAAATTTCTCTGAATCATCGAACCAACCTTCAACTAAAAGCTCTGAAGCACGAGGAATAGGAATATATAGCTCAGGAAATGAAAGACAACCTTCTTCATACATCGCAAGATCACCACTTGCCTTCAAGACTTTAGGATTAACAACACCAACCATATCGTATTTATCTCTACCATTCTTAAAAGCAGTAATAATAACAGGTAAAACTACACCAAGTTGATGTGCTGCTAACCCTATCCCATCCTCCTTTACACAGACATGTTTCATTTGTTCTATAAGTCCTATAATTTCTGATGGTGGTTTTCCATCAACTAATTCAACTGGTTCTGCTTTTCTTCTAAGTAGTGGATCGGGATAATATTTGAAATCTAAATCGAACATTTTTTATTACATTTTCTGCGAAATAAATCCTTTTAGAATCTCAAGTTTCGTTCCATCAACGACTTTAATAACGACTTTCTCATCATCGAGACCAACAACAGTTCCAATAATACCACCAGTTGTTGTCACTCTATCGCCTTTCCGCAATGCTTGAAGCATATTTTGAGTATCCTTTTGTCTTTTCATCTGAGGCCTAATGAGAAAAAAGTAAAAAACGACAATCAAAGCAATAAACGGTAAAAAACCCAATAGTGAATTTCCCTTTTCCTGTCCACTTCCCTGTTGTGCCATAAACAATAATTCAAGCATTTCCTCTCCTTTATTGTATCAATAATATGTTTAATAAACATCGATTCTTTAAACTCTAAACCTTAATCCGCAACTGACCGTAACAAATATCCAATATCCTTTACCTACGGTTATCTCTATTGGAATATAATATAAACTATTCGGCGTAGAAAAACCATAAAGATTATTCGGTACGGAAAAGCCCATGAAATTTTAAACTAATAGTTCGCAATTGTATATTTGAGCGTTTAATCAAAAATATTAAATACACTCTTCGCATTAATCTTCTCCATTACGATAACTGTAAAATATTATTATTATATGATCTATAATCAAGTTAAAATGAATGAAATTTCCTAAATCGAGGGTGATATTTTTTTAGGTCGAGAATATTTATTACTTTTATTTCTTCTCTTATTATGCTTGATAATAATCCAATAGAGAATTCTTCGAGGGAAAATTTTCACTACGAAACACATCAATTTGTTTCTGAACCCCGGAATACATATCATCTTTCCTTTTTCAAGACATTTTAAGGAATTCTTGACAACATCCTTGCTCGACATCCAATGAACGTTCATAGTTCTTGGATCGATACCCAATTTTGTGTGGAAATCTGTAAGCGTAAACCCAGGACATAATGCTTGAACTTTTATATTTGTATCATATAGGAATAGGTAAAGTGATTCCGTAAATGAGTTTATGAAACTCTTTGTTGCACAATAAATTACACTTCCAGGACTTACTAAAAATGCAGCAGTCGAGGACACATTTATTATCGAGCCTTTATTGCGTTTCAACATTTTATTAAGCGCAATATGTGTCAACCGAAGGGGAACCAAACAGTGAACATTGAGCATACTTGTTTGTATATCCAAACCGACCTCATGAAACGCTCCCCTAAGACCGAATCCTGCGTTGTTAATTAAAATCTGTAAGTTTTCACATTTTTTAAGTCTCTCCTCGATTTCATTCACATCATCAGGATCTGTTAGCTCTGCAACAATATATTCAGCACTTATGTTGTAAAGGTTCTTTAATTCATTGCATAGTTCTCTTAGAAGCGCTTCTCTTCTCGCAACGAGTATTAAATCATATCCTTTCTCAGCCAATCGACGAGCAAACTCGGCGCCAATTCCGCTTGAAGCCCCTGTTATCATTGCTACAGGACGTTTATTATGTTCTTTTGGGCTTTGATCATTCATGCTAAAAATCCTTAAAGTTTACTCTAATATTAGAATTTGATATCCGGAAAAAGAAAGCAAATTTTTAATGAAAGTATATATAATTATTCCGGTGATAGTGAGAAATAAATTTTTCTATATCATTGGTTTCCGTTCCTGTGGTGCGAGATACGTTTTGCGAGAAAGAGGGCGGTTTGTGAAATGAGAGCTATAAATCGAGTTTTTGTGGTTTTTCGGATTCGCGGATTTCGCGTGTGGCTTTTTTCAAGGTTATCGAAGTATCAGGTAGATCTGGTCGGATGCCTTTGAAGTAATCTTCTATTGTTAAAAACTGGAGCACGGGATATTTTCTCAAACTTCCCGGCATTTGCCATGTTCCAAGCGACGCAGCATAAGAAAGCATTCCTTTGGTGGGTGGCTTGAGTGCAATAAGAATTCCCATCGGTTCATTTTCTCTGTCCATTGTGGATTTAAGACCTTTTACCATTGTGGGTGTGTATCCACCGCCTTTTACTTCGATTATTATTCGGTGATAATCCCCTTCATAGTCTTTGAAATATAGAAGCCCATCGATACCGGAATCGCCGCCACCTTTGCTTTTGAATGGCTGACCGACAACAAGAGAAACAGCCCAGAACTCAAACTGCGATTTTGAATGTTCGGCAAGTTCTCTTGCAGCGGCGACTGATTCGGGTTCACCAATTACATCGTAGCTTTCGTAAGGAATGAGATGGAAATTATCACTCAAGCGTTTTTTCATTAAAGCCACAGCAAGATGAGTAATATCTATTCCAATCCATTGCCGACCAAGTTTTTCTGCGGCGGCGATTGCAGTTCCGCAACCACAGAATGGATCCATAATAACATCGCCTTCGTTTGATGAGGTTTGGATTATTCGCTCAAGCAATGCGAGGGGTTTTTGAGTTGGATATCCGAGGCGCTCTTGTGCTTGCGAGTTTACTGGTGGAATATCATCCCATAGTGATTGGATAGTTTTCCCTTTCTGTTTATCAAGATACCTTTTCAGTCTAGGTATTTTGCCTTTGGGTGGGAAATAAATCTTCCCTTCCCTTTCAAGTTCTTCAAGTCTGTGTTTTGGATATCTCCATGGTTTTAGTAATCCTTTCCACTCATATACAGGATTTATACCTTGATGACCTAGTAAACTTGTTGGCTGAAAATAGCGTTCCGTTTCATCAATGTAGCTGTAATACTTTTCAATGTATTCTAGTCTATATTCACCATAAACATTATTCCAAATATTATTTTGTGACTTGGAATAAAACAGTATCGTGTCACATGCTACAGGAAACTTGCGAGTAGTATTTGCTCTTGGTGTGCTTCTCTTCCAAAGAATTTCATTCCTGAAATAATTTGTCCCAAAAATCTGATCCATCACAATTTTCAAATAATGGCTCGCTGTCGGGTCGCAATGAAGATAAATACTTCCAGTGTCCTTAAGAACTCTGCGCAATTCCACAAGTCGAACCGCCATCATTGTGAGATATGCCATTAAATTATTCTTACCCATGAAATCCTTGAAAGCTTTCAACATATCTTTCAATTCCGTCGGGTAATCGGGATGAATCATCATCACACCGAATTCTTCATCAACATCTTCATTCCAACTCCATGTATCCTCAAATGCTTGAATCTGTGCCTTAGATTCACCACCTTGCTTGTCCTTGAAAAAGACAGCATACGCCCGCTTTGAATTGAAAGGCGGGTCGAGATAAATCAAATCCACCGATTCATCGGGAATATACTTCCGAAGAATCTTTAGGTTGTCACCATAGTAGAGGGTGTTGGTGTAATTAGTCATATTCTAATCCCCCTTTTGTCTCGCTATGCTCGACATTTTCCCCCAACGGGGGACAATTTCCGATAGAACGGAGCTAGTTTCTTTTCCTTAATTCAATTAATATTATTTTGACAACTTTATCAATGTTGTTTTCTATTTCCATGTTTTTGAAACGAATTATTTTTACTCCCGTAGCCTCTATTTCCGATTGCCTGATTTCATCATGTTCCTTCTGTGATTCATGAATACAGCCATCGACTTCAATTGCCAGACCAACCTTGGGACAATAAAAATCGAGAATGAATCTCTTTCTAAATGGATGCTGCCTTCTAAATTTAAAACCACCAATTTGCTTTCTATTTATCCTATACCAAAGCTTCTTTTCGGCTTGTGTCATGTTTTTTCGTAAATCTTGCCTGATTTGCTTTAATTCTTTTGATGACCGAGTAGTCGTCATTAAAAATCCCCTTTTTTCTCGCTGTGCTCGACATTTACCTCCAATAAGGGACAATACAAACTTCAGCAACTCCACCAGGTGTCCCCCTTTGGGGGAAACTCCCCGACCGAAGGTCGGGGTAAAGGGGGTTGTAGCCATAGTAGAGGGTGTTTGATATACAAAATCCATATTTTACTTATTAGTCATATATGAGATTAAGCCATAAATATCACCAAAAGTAACTTCACCATTTATATATGGTTCAGCAGTTATATTTGAGGGAGTTATTTTATATCCAAATTCAGTTTTGAAAACAAAGTTGTCATATTTGCCCGGTGCAAAACCAATTCCTGCTTTCAAATATCCTGAATTTTGGGGAGTCATTTCAGATATGTTTACGATTTCCTGATTGGAAAACCTTGCAGATGCACAAATGGCAATTCTGAGGTCTTCATCTTTATTTACGACAATCGGGGTAGGCCATAAAATATCAATTCTTATGTCCATGATGTTGTGTTTATTTTCTTCGTTTTCCATTACTATCGAAGTAAATGCCCATATATCACATATAGGACGAATAAAATCCGTAAGTTCGTCGGTTTCATCATCCAAGTAATATTTTGGGAAAAATCTATGACCTACAAGAAATGTAATAACTCCATTCTCATAATCGTTATTGGAAAGACCAAGCCCAAATTCAATATTTGTCCATGAGTATTCGTTCCATAAATGATCAAACGAAACACCGATTGAAAGAAGTTCCATTCTTGTGCTGTCATTGATATAAAGCGGAACTGTTGAAATTGCAGAACGAATTCCGAGCGAGAGGTTGCTAATTACATTGCCTTTATACAAGTCATAGTTAATTCCAATTCCCAATGATGTTTTTCCTCTATCATTGAGAGTTAGGAATTCAGTTCTAATGTCTATTTTTGCATATAGAGTGCTGCATAAAACTATGATCAATAGAAGATAAAGAAGTTTTTTCATTTTTTATTCCCCCACTTTATTATTTATGGATTTTTCAAGTTCTTGCCAATTACCTATTGCATTCAACTCCTCAAGGGAAATATCAAATTTCTTTCCAAGTTGCTCCTGAATTCCTAAAACCAATCTCCTTCTATCAAGCTCATTTATTTCGGTAAATTCCATCTTTTTAGGCTTTTGTCCAAATATGAGCTTTACTGCTCTTTTGATTGCTCTCTCGATAGTCATTTTTTCCTCCTTATTTAATTTCATTTATTTCTTTTACTTCGCCTATACATATCCGTATGAAACCTTCTTCGGAAGAACCATTCTCATAATACGACTCATCGGAAGTGTTGTCAACCGCAAAGCCTTCACCAATTCACAAATCATTTCTATTTATTGTTAAATTCAGACGATATCTATCTTGCAATTGTTACTGTACCCTCACAAACAATATTATCATCTACTATAATTAAATAGATATATAAACCTTCAGGAAGTAAATTACCATGCTTATCAGTGCCGTCCCATTGCGCATCATACTTAGCTTTGCTCCCCACAGAAACTGTTAACTTCTTCACCTCTATATTGTGAAGATTATAGATATAGATATTCGCACGATCCTCCATCATACCGGGATAAGTAAACTCGCAAAGATCGTTGAATCCATCCCAATTGGGTGTAAAAGGATTGGGTCTATGACAATTACAATATACTACATTAACAAGAAACGAAGATGTGTCGACACATGTAGTATCATATGAAACAATTGCCTGATACACTGTCGAGGTATCGGGTTGTACAACTACACCGAACTCATGTATAGAAATGATCCCAAATTCCGGTTCCCAAATAGACGTTAACTCAGACAATTCGTAACCATTGGATTGTATGTTAAGCCAAGTATTCTCTCCCCAACATATTCGATTGTCTCCAGTAATATCGACATCGAGAGAACAGCAATCTATTACTTCAACAAATATTGAGGTAGTATCGATACAATTAGGGTTATATGTCACAATTAATGTAAATGTTATCGAGGTTTCTGGTACTATATAGACAATATTTTCATTACTACCTACAATATAGTCGGTTGGATTCCACATTAACGTAAGGTCAGAAAGCTCATATCCTTCGATTGTTGCTGTAAGTTCGCATGTATCGCCTATACAAATCGATGTATCACCTGATAAAGTTACATTTAACGAGCAACGTTCTTCACAGAACCAAAAGTGAACTTCAATTTCACCACAATAACAATTTCCATATTCGTCACAGATTCCAAGAACACTTAATTCATATGAAATTTCTCGATCTAACCCAGTTGTATCGACGAATGACATATCAAAAGCGAATAATGTATCGTCGATCTGTATCAATGCCGAATCACCCCAATTATAATAGCCATCGGGTGCAGTAACTAATAGTCTTTCACAATCTATTAATTCCTCTTCATTGCTATTCTTAATCACGTAAAATACTGTATCTGGCCAGCAAGTGTCTGAGTAAATATACGCAAAAGGTTTTGTTGTATCTCCCTCGACCGAAAATGGACCACAAGTATCGCACGATGTATGCCCGAAACTATCCGTAGCACAAACCATAAGATATCCAAATTCTGTATTCACATTTGGATACATCCATTCATATTCACCGTCGTTTGGAGTTGCAATTACAATAGAGAAATCAATTCCATCCTTTGAGAAATATATTCTTATAGGATTAGGAGGTCCGAATGTTAACGGTATAATAAACGAATCAGAAACTGTCCAACGAATTGGAACAATTTGTCCTATTTCACCATTCGGTGGACATGTTGCATCGATTTCAGGTAATTTTGTATCTATTGGCCCCGGATCGCTTTCAATTATATCATATATAGAACCAAAAGGACATTCCAAACCGAAAGAGAAAATGTATACGTTTCCCCTCATGCTATCGTTCACAGCACCTATAATTATTTCACTTGAACCATCGCCATTGATATCTCCAGCACCTCTAGATTCCCTGAATCCAAGACGCCAAAAAACTTCACCGTGAATCAGCACTGGAAGTTCTGTTGAAAGATAAGTTGAAGCCAAAGAGCTTCCACCGAAAAGAAGGTATCCGCGAGAATTATAGTATTCACTAATAATAACATCGTCAAATCCATCGTCATTAACATCGTAAGCATATGAAATACAATTTCCGAATCTTCTAGTTCCAGAACCAGTAATTGTAATATCAGCATCTGTTACTTTTAAAGTATCTGGCAAGGTAGACTGACCCATAAATATGTGAGCTACACCAGCATCGAGTGCTCCTCGAGAATCCGTAATTCCAATATCGTCGAAACCGTCCGAGTTAATATCTCCCAGAAATGAGACAAAAGTACCAAAGGCTGTACAAAGAGGATCCCCATCGAACACAATATCAGCATCCAATGTCGTAAGAGTTGGAGGCAATAAAGGACCACCTAAGAAGATATATGCTTTGTTGTTACCTACTTCGCTAACTAAAATATCGTCAAATCCATCGTCATTAATATCGCCATTATCTGCAACACAGTTACCAAAACTACCGCTAATACCGGAGAGAGTGATATCAGCAGTTAAAATTGGTCCTGAAAATCCAGAATTCCCCAAGCAAATAAACGCCTTATTAATACCGGGTGCTCCTATAATAACATCGTCATAATCATCATTATTAACGTTTCCATCCCCACCAACGTTACATCCCGATGCGGAATCTATTACATTGATAACGACACCATCTGTGGGTGCATCAAGAGTATCTGATATAGAGCTTCCCCCTAAAATAACATAGGCTTTACTGGTTGAACCGGTTGCTCCTATAATCACATCATCATAACCATCATTGTTTACATCTCCAGCAGAATGAACAGAAATAATATTTCTACTACCAAAACCTTCTATATAAACATCTACATCGGTGTGGCTAAGCCTTCCCTTAAGATCAACCCCACCATAGAAAATGTAAGCACCATCATTATAGTATGAACTTGCTCCAATAATTACATCTGACAACCCACTCCCATTGAAATCTCCAGCAGATGCGACAGAATACCCAAATCCATGCCAATGCAAAAATGAGGATATTCTTGCCAACGCCCATGTTGTATCATCGGTAAATGTTGTAACTGCCGGAGGATTTATTGTATCCTGTGGTAATTCATTTCTCTGAATTCCACCACTATCAGCACTCTGTACCCTAAACATCCAATTGCTATGTTCTATTGAAGGAATATCATTTTTTGCACCCCAAATAATAATATTAGAATCTTTAGGTTCTATATTCATTCCAACATCACCATATACTGTTGTGCAAGGAACCACCCAAGTTGAACCTTTGTCCGATGAACATGATAGAACAATATTTTGAGCAGAATCTGCATCCATTTCATAGATAATATATACAGAATCTGTTCCATCAGTTCTCTCCCAAAAATAAACATTATTAAAGCTTATAACAATTTTAGAGTCAGGTGGGCAAGGACATGGAACAAGGAATGGTCTGCAAAATTTCTGTGTCGACTCGTTTATTATACATACTAAATACATCTTAGAATTTCCAAGATAATTTGAGAAATTTGCTAATCCTGCAGTATCCGGAACGACAAACCAACCACTAGTATCGCTATCGAAATAGTAATTATAAAATAGAGTACCCCCAAAAGTCATGTCTGCAAGGTTAGATATATTCTCTCCTCTAATTTGTATTGTATCACCGATATCCCCACAGAAACCAACAAAACGGTTTATAATTAACCAATCACAATATACTTTTATAAATGCATAAAGTATTTTATCCGAAGCTTCTATTCGGATTTTATGCATACCTTGCTCTGCATCGATTGGAATTGTGAAGGATATCTTAGTCGAGTCATGCCATTCGAAAGCTTGTATAGCATCATCAAAATACAGACTTAGGGATGGTTCGAGATCTTCACCATAAATATATGCATTATCACCTGGATCTGCACAGGATACAGAATCAATTATCGGATCTGGTGGAAGAGGTGGGATATCTCCGGGTTTTTTACAATCCTCCAGAGAATCCTCCAATACTTTTGCCATCGATAGAGTTATATTGTTTATAAACCTATAATTCATTGGTTCGATATAATGTACAACGTAGAATTCGAATGTATGATTGTCACAAATAACAATAATCCTTCCACCATAATGGCAATCGCAATCCTCCCCATCAGACCTATATGGATAACTGACAGCAGCTTGAATTATATATAATGACATATCCCATACAAAAGGATATGCTGGGGCTTCTGCATGTATTCTTGTTGATTGCATTAATTTTAAATATTCCAAACCATCTGTAATAGGAGGATAAGATGCTATTTGAGTTGTGTGAGCAATACTCCAAGAACCTAGGGAAAGAGTTAAGCCTGTTACCCATCTGCTATCACTTAAAAGTTCAGTATAGTAATTCTTTTCTAGATTGATACCCATTGGCATTATAAGAATATTGCCACCCCGGCAAACATAATCGATAAGCTGGGTTCGTTGTTCAAAATTATATCCTACTATTGGTTCTGTACAATCACCACCATGATGCATTAGTATAACCATATCATAATCTGTAAGTTCCGGGAATCGACCAAGGGTACTTGTAAATTCGACTGAAGCACCATGTACTCCAAGAGTGTTCCATAATGGTTGATAAACGAACCTTTCATGCCAACCGCACATAGGTGCATCATCGACCAATACTCTGTTGGAATACGCAATGGATACAGTGGTAAGTAAAATCAAAAAAGCATAAAACAAATTCTTCATTGAAAACCTCCTTAATAAAATCTTAGAATGATAAATAATAATCTATTATTTATGTAATGCAATATTTTAAAATAAAAATCAATTATATTTAAAAGTTTAAAATGAAACCAAAAGTTAAGGAGAAATGCATCATTTCGAAAAGGTCGATCCCGTGTGTGCATACCTCTACTCCACCACAAAACTCCGTAGTTCTTATTGGGTGGCAAGGAGTTACGGGAAATGCACTGTTTTTATCAGGTGGACAATTTCATATGACGGTTTGCAGATATGAGAAGTTGCGACCTAAGGGAGCAATTTTGTTTATCCGCTGTTGTGCGAAGTAGATCGCCTACTTGCATTCTCATACTCTTCTGATAAAGATGCTATCAATTCCTTAACAGAAATAATTTCTTTTGTTCTATAAACATTCTCTCCAGCAAAGGCAAATCCATGTTTTAAATTACCCTTTTGGGCATTTAATAAAGCAAGAGCAATACAATAGGGACTATTATTACAATCACAGGTTATAATACAGTGATAGGGACATTTAAAAGGCTTCTTTTTCCCTTTATTGATATCGTCGATGAACTTGTTTCTAATCACTCTTCCCGGCATACCAACCGGACTCTTGATAATCACAATATCTTCTTTGCTTGAATCCAAATAAGCTTTCTTAAATTCTAAAGATGCATCGCATTCATAAGTGGTAACAAAGCGTGTTGCCATCTGCACTCCAGAAGCACCTAACTTTAAGAATTTATAAATATCTTCTCCTGTATATATACCTCCTGCGGCGATTATCGGAATAGACTTCTTATGCCTTTCTCCAAATAGGCTCATCTTCTTAATCACTTCTGGTATCAGTTTTTCTAACGAATATTCGGGATCGCTAATTTGTTCCTGTTTAAACCCGAGATGCCCCCCTGCCATCGGTCCCTCTACCACTATAGCATCAGGGATGTAATTATATTTTTTTAACCATCTTTCAGAAATAATACTGGCTGCCCTTCCAGAGGAAACAATAGGAACCAACTTTGTCTTTTTGGTTCCATTTAAAAATTGAGGAAGATTAAGGGGAAGTCCGGCACCAGAAAAAATAATGTCTATTTCCTCCTCAATTGCAATTCTTACCATATCAGCGAAATTTGATAATGCCACCATTATATTTACACCAAGAATTCCATTAGTTAATTCTCTTGCTTTTCTGATCTCCTTTTTTAACGCTCTGATATTTGCTTCTAGATAATTCGTGAAGAAATCTGGCTCAAGCATTCCAATAGCTGCAGTAGAAATAACCCCGACACTGCCTTCGTTAGCTACTGCGGATGCCAACCTGGATAGAGAAATTCCAACTCCCATTCCTCCTTGAATTATAGAAATTTTTGCTGTCAAATCTCCTATTTTTAATTCTTTTAGATTATTAGTATTCATAAAAACTATCCTTTATCTTTTTCGCCTAACTTATTTATATCCGAACCTTACTTCGCATAAACTCCTGTTTGGTGGTTTATACGAATACCGCATCGTATCCCTGCTTTGACGGTTACTCTTTCTCATTGATTATATGCAATGGACTAACTATATCTTGAAGGCTTTTGTTATTCATATAAGTGTATATCTCGGTGGTTTTCTAACTCTTGTGCTCTAAAAGCTCTTGAATAAAGCTGAAATCCACGTTTGATTCTAATAAATGTGTTGTAAAATTATGGCATATGCTATGAACTGATACCCTTTTTGTTATCTATGCCTTAGCGTGAGCATGCTCAAAGCCTGTTTATACCATTCGCTCAGTAATATCTGATCATTAATAGCTATCTCAAAGATACCAATCAAAAGTATAGTTCACCGGAAGTATTGTCAACCTCAAATTCTATAAGAAACCAGCTTTATGGTGCAGGTTTCGATAGCGTCGATCCCGAGTGTGCCTTTCTCACCATAAAACTCCGCAGATATTATTGGGTGGCAAAGAGTTAGGAGTGATGGAGTGGATTTTGGGTGGAGAGCTATAAGATGACCAAGTAGTTGTCATTAAAATTTCCCTTTTGTCTCCGAACATTCTCAGCCAAGAGATGACAATACAAACTGCAGCAATCCCACTAGGTGTCCCCCTTTGGGGGAAACTCCCCGACCGAAGGTCAGGGTAAAGGGGTTGTCATTGTAGTAGAGGGTATTCATTTATTTTCTTCTAACTCCAATTTTATTTGATTTAAAAACCTTTTTATAACTTGAGCAGGAATAAAAAAGGAGAGTCCTGTGCTTTCAGATGAAAGATATGGTAACTGCTTGCCACTTACATCAAGTAGTGGTGTTAATGTTGTATCATGCCCGATATTAATCCCTATGAGAGAGACACAAGTACTACAATCCTTTCTTCCTATGAGCATATCATTTGTAACAAAGATTGGTCCTCCGCTGTTACCAGCATAGCTGAAAGCATCATGCATTGCAATACAATCACTGCAAACTCTTTTAATACAGGAATGAGAGATTATTCCATATCGTAAAACTGGTTCAATTGTAATTTTTGAATAAAAACCATAACTAAAAGGAAATCCCCCCATAAATATTCTTGCACCAGTGTATGGTAATTTGTCTTCTACATATTCAAAGTCTATTATGTATAATTCATCAGGTAAATGTAAATGATCCTTTGGTTTTATCGTACATTCATGAAAAATTATCGCTGCAAGATCTAAAGAATCACACCAATTTGGATAAAAGGCCGATTTACCAGCATATGCTGTTAAAAAAACTATAGTTGTGTCAGATCCACCTGAAAAAATAACTGTTATAGGTACGAAAAGAGATTCATGCGAAGATGCTACATGCCGATTCGTTAATAAAAGCTCTATCCCTTCATCCATAAAGCCAACTAATACACTAGCTCCATGCAAAATATATTTTGAATCATTATCAATTGTACACAAAGGATAAACAGTGCGAGCAGCATAATTGAGAGTTACTGATTTCCCAATTAAAGGTGTATTTGATAATATAAGAAATAAAAGAAATATTATAGCAATTTTCATTATAGATTTAAGTTAACATAAATTGTTAGATTTTCAACTATTCTCATATTGCCAACTCAATTTGTTACACTATTTCCTGTAACATCATAAATCTCATTTACACCACCTTCCTACCCACTCCATTCCTTACTCTCCCTCTGAACCTCCCAACCATTCAGTATGAAACCTTCTTAGAAGTTTCTAATCTCATAATACCACTCATCGGCAATATTGTCAACCGCAATGCCTTTCCCAATTCATAAATTTCTTTATACAAATGCCCTTGCCATTACGATACCGCTCGATATTTAGAATGCGATTCTTTAAAATGATTTCTTGACATAAAGAAAATTTAAGCAATTTTTATAAAGGGAAATAATATACTTAACTATATATATCGGAGATATGGGATGCAAAAGACTCGATTAATACTTACCGGTTTTATTCTGCTATTTGCAATTGGGTTACTACCCGCTTTAGAGATTGATCCTGAAATGGTTGTCGATGCAGCCAAAACTCACCTTGAAATAAACAAGGATTTCTGCCAACGTCCAATGGAGGTTGCTCCTGAAGCTAAGGATAAAGAATATACAATTTCTGAGATTATACCACTACGTGATAATGCTTTCGATGATGTTTTAGCTTATGTGGTTACACTCTCTCCTAAGGGATTTGTTGTTATATCATCAAACACAGACATCGAACCGGTGATTTTCTATTCTTTCTATAACGATTTCCCTTTTGAAAATTCACCTATTAATATTCCACTGCGTCTTTTAGTTAATGATATGATAGGCAGAATAGATGCTCTGCCGGTAACCTCTCAGAAAATCATCGAGGAAAACAATCAATTATGGTCTCTTTATTTATCCCCAGACGAAGATTTTATAAATTCCTATACAACTGCAAGTGTATACGGTCCATGGATTGATACTCGTTGGGGACAAAAATACCCGTATCATATGTACTGCCCTATAGACCCACAAACGCACGATACATGCGTTTCCGGTTGCACAGCTGTTTCTATTGCACAAATTATAAACTATTGGGAATATCCTCCATCAGTTCATTTTGAAAGCTCGGAGAGCTATCTTTCAGATAGAACATCCCCCGGAATTTGGATTGATGCGACAACCGCCAACATGGATACAATAGAATATTACTCAGAACATGGCAAACATCCGGATATAAACACAATCGCGAAATTGATGTGGGCTAGTGGTGTTTCAGTTCGAGCAAGTTACAGTTCCACCGCCACAGGTGCATGGTTCTGGGCTTCTACATATAAAGATAAATGGCATTTCACAGATGCTTTAGAAATGAGAGGAACTGACCATGATTTTTACGATATTCTTCAATCTAATATGAGAAATGCTCAACCAGCACAACTAGCAATTTACGATTCATCCTGGAGAGCAGGACATTCTATCGTTGCAGATGGTTACAAAGAAACTGGTGTATATCATTTAAATTTCGGGTGGACTGGATTTTACGATGGTTGGTATTCCCTTCCAATTGGAATGCCAGTTGGATATGAAATAATTTCCAAAGTTGTTGTAAATATAAAAGCTCCACCAAGACCTGACATCACTGATTATTGCGTTACAGCTTTTACTCTTAAACCCGAAGATGAAGTTAAGCTAAAAGCGAACTATATCGAACCGGCTGGAGATGCGGATTGGTATAAATTTCAAGCAAATAAGGATAGTGCTTATATTTTCTATTCATCCGGTCCGACCGAAGTCTTTGGAGAAATTTATGCAACATGCAATCCTTCTGAAATACCTGTTATAGATACCTTTTACATTGCACCAAATTTCCGAATTGAATTCATCCCTCCCACATCTGGAACATACTACATTAAATTTCGAGGTTTAATAGATTCAACTGTTGGAGCATATTCTCTTCATTATTACCGAAATATTAAATCATTCATTACCGTAACTTTCCCCAACGGTGGAGAAGAATTTTACGAAGATACAACAATTGCAATAACGTGGGATAAGGGTGGAATTCCACGAGTTTATAACGTTAAAATTGAATACTCTCTGAACGGTCCTTCAGGTCCTTGGAATACTTTAATTAATTCGACACCCACCAATTTTTTCGCATGGACCTTGCCTGAAGTAACTATTGATCGGAATAATTGTTATGTACGTGTGAATGACATTTTGAATTCGAATATCTATGATATATGTGATTCAGCATTTACAATTAAGAGCTCGAGTATTATATTAGATAATATTATCAAACCTACCGATATACAACTTGTTGCATATCCTAATCCATTTAACTCTTATGTCAATATTTCATTTTATCTTCCATGTGACTTAGATGTAACATTGGATATATATAACGTTGAAGGTAAGCGAATTGAAACAATATGCTTAGGTTCAAAGGAAAATGGAAATTACACATATTCCTGGGAAGTACCACAAGGATACTCATCCGGAATTCTCTTTATTCAACTCAGAGCAGGTGATGTTAAAATAATAAAAAGAATTGTCTATATAAAATAATGCACATATAATAATCCTTCCAATTATGTCATATACTCTCCTCATTAATAAATACTAATGGTTTAAAATCTGGGATTAACTACGTTGTTATATATTGAGCCAAACTGGTAAGACAAACCAAATCTTGTGTAAAAACTATAACTAGTTTCTAATTCTATTGTCTAGTGAGTATTTCCTCGTCTGAAGCTCCTCCTTTTGGCAATGACAACTGATTGTGTATCATCTTCAGGTATAGTCTTATAGTTCCGTATATCAGTTTCTTTTAAGGTTTGAGTATTTTCCTGGGCAAAAGCTGTTACAATTAAAACAAATACGAAGTTTAATATTGTATTTTCGGACACTTTTTCCTCATAGGAAATAAAAATATATTCAAAGTGGAGTATTAAGCTATTTTAGGTATATAAGTTTTCCGATTTCAATACTCTTTCTCGATGTAATTCTTACTAAATAAATCCCCCCATGCACGCTCTTTTCAGGTTGCCATAATATCGAGTTATTAAGGACAGGAATTGCATTCTTCCATATTAGATTACCTCGCAAATCAAATATTTCTATTTGAGCATCCTCTGGAGCAAATATCCTACATGAAGAATTAAACGGGTTCGGATATGCAGAAATTAGATATTTATCCGGTTTTTTCCTATCAAATTCGATTACTCGAGCAGCTGTGCCGTATTCATCTGCACCTATATCGTAACCTGCATCGTGGGGACGTATTCCATACTCGAAATCCATTCTGGGTGCATCCACAACAAAACTAGTAAATGGTGAAATAACAGATGCACCACCAACATCCACGCATCTCGATACTTCTGATAGATGATAGTTTGCGTCTTCAAAGTTAGGGTTTTCAAATATGTTTCCTGTACCCCATTCTATATTATTAGGTGTGAAATAAAGGCAAGCATATTGGTCAACATCTGAATGGTCGATAAAAAGCGAGCAACTGCTTCCAGTAGTCCATTTTAGGAAAATTTCGTTTCCTCCGCTTAGTGCAAGATTCTGCCAGAGAATAACGTTTAGTAATACTGCTTGTGTGTGCTCCATTGCAAATATTCCTCCACCAAATCCACCTTGATTGTTCGCAATAGTTGAGTTTATTATATTTGCCTTAGTTTCATGCAAGTAAATACCACCACCACCTTCAATATCACCGAGCCCTGTTGCAGTGTTATCAACAATCATGTTATTGACAATCTCAGCATTACACCTTAACAGATGAATTCCAGCACTTGAAATAGAGATATTATGTTTTATTACATTATTCCATATTATTGGATCAGTATCTACACAATAAATACCACCACCAGCATCGTCTGCATCGTTACCTTCAATTGTATTTGAAATTATTACAGGAGTATCTGCATTTTCGCAATAAATTCCACCACCATAATTTGCAGTATGATTTCCAATTATCTTATTATTTCGGATACACGGACTTGCATGTCCCCTAATCCCTATTGCACCACCAAATCCACCAGCGCAATTCGAAATAACGCAGTTCTGTATTGTCGGACACGCTTTCCCTGCACATTCTATCGCACCACCATAACTTCCACTAGCATTAATAATTGTTATTCCATCGATCATGCAGTCTCTAGATTCCTCATTACGAAAATAAAATCCAGAATATAAGCCTAATAGATCTAAGGTGCATGATTCCGCTCCTGATTGCGATTTAATTACAAGTGTTTTACCAATGAAATCAATACCCGAAAATGTTTCTCCAGCATACCTTCCATCCGATATAACGATTGTATCACATGCATAATCATATGCTCCTGAAAAAGCCTCACATATAGCCTCAGCTAATGTTGAATAATCTTCGGGAACAAGTATTACTTGCGGTGGGCTATGAGGAGCAAAAAGATTTAAAACTCCAGAATTAACAATGTCATATCCAGCCGGAGCACTGCCCGGTATAAAATACCAGCCATTAGTACTTCCACCCCATCCGAAGTTTAAATGAAATTCACCAGAGTCTCTATACCCATCACAAACAACACAATGCCCCGGTCCTCCAGCACTTCTACCCATACTAAGAGGTGCTGGTGCACCGTCCTTCATATTCTCCTCAAGTTTTTCATGGAAATTAGAATCGCTCGGTGTCATATCCACTGCTTTGGCATATTTAAACTTGTAAGTAAAGTCATCGGCTTGTACGCTACCTGCAGTAGCTGAAGGTCCATAGTCTGCCTGTATTCTAACTCCGCATGCAAAGAGTATACCAGCGAATACCGATGCATCACCAGAACCCCAATCTATCGTATCCATGCTCGCTGTTGTTGCGTCAACATATATTGAAAGTGAAGTTGTAATATAGCTTTCGGTAGAGTCGAAATGTACCATTGGTGGATACTGCCAATAATTCAATATCTGACCCATAGCAAGAGCTACACATCCTGTTATGCATCTGTTGCCAGTTGAACCATCGATAGGACATTTACCATTATACGGTGCGTTTTGATTCCAATTTGTTGTTATCCATGGTCCGTATTCAGGCATTGCTGCAAGATTAAGCAAGAAGGTCTCATCTCGTTGCAAATATTTGGTCCAAAGGTTGTTATTTCGAATTATTATATCTTCGGATATGAATGATATGTATTCCAAGCGATTTTTCAAATCTTGTGTTACAATGTGAAGTAATGCATTTCCCGGAGAATCCTCAAAAATAAAATCTGACGTGAAAGAATACGCTATTATGGGTCTAATATCGGAATCGGGAGAAATAACTATGTATCCTTTAGGATTTAAGTTAACAATATACGCTAGAACATTTGCTCCACTTTCATTCCTCAATGATTTGATATCCTTAATTGAGTATTCTGCTTTGGGTAAATCCTGAAAAAATTGCTCTTTCAAATTTTGCACCTGCAAATGAACTTCAGCAATTTTTCTGACAAGTTTACTAGATACTTCGTCTGCAAAAGTTAAGTCTAATAACGCTGCAAAAAAGCATATTGCTATTAGAACTAATAAAATACTCTTTCTCATTTTTCCTCCTTAACATATTTAATCTGCTAAAATAAAACCAATGCGCTTCTTTTTAAATTATATAATATTTTTCTACGAAATACCAGCTTTTGTTGAAGTAATCCAAAATATTTCATTTAAGTTGCTCTATCCAAATTTTTAAGATTATATATGCAATAGTATTCCATATTAATTCCAAATACTTATGAAATGAATTATTAATTGTTTTTCCAGTAGAAATTTAAAGTTATTATTGTAATATCAAAAGGATAAACTCCTTTTTTTATCTGTTATAAAAAATACTCACAAAATAGCAAAAGATAATATTTTAGATTGCAAAATTTTGATTTATACATAATTTATCAGCTGAGCAATTTATTTTAACTATTCATATTCTAACGGGAGGTAGTAGTGGCTTCCTATAGAATTAATACTCCTATGAGTGAAAATGATGTTCTTCAACTTCATATTGGCGATGAGGTTTTAATTTCCGGAACAATTTACACTGCCAGAGACAGTGCGCACAAACGTATTATAGACATGTTGAATAATGGAAATGAGCTTCCGTTTAAATTAGAAGGTTCAATTATATATTATGTAGGTCCTTCACCGTCAAAACCGGGCAATCCAATAGGTTCAGCTGGTCCGACAACGAGTTACAGAATGGATCCATATACACCCACTTTATTAGCAAATGGACTAAAAGGTATGATTGGAAAAGGTGCAAGAAACGATGAAGTAGCAAAATCTATGCAAAAATATGGTGCAGTCTATTTTGCTGCAACAGGTGGTGCAGCTGCGCTTATCGCTAAATCCGTCGTATCCGCTGAGATAATAGCATTTCCAGAACTCATGTCTGAAGCTGTTCGAAAGTTAGTTGTAAAAGATCTCCCAACAATTGTCGCACAAGATTCTTATGGTGGTAATATTTATAAGGAAGGTATTAAAAAATATAGGAAGACTTAAATTTAAATATAAACATAATTTTTAATTGATAATATAAAACTCATTTACTAAAATTGTTATTTATATTATTTTTATATTAAAGCAAGCAATGGAGATTACACTTAAAAAGACCGATTCAACTCTTCGCGACAAAATTTTGAAAATATCGGGAGAGGATTTTAATAAATGCTACCAATGTGGTATGTGTACTTCCGGTTGTCCTGTGGCGGATGAAATGGATATAATGCCTAATCAGGTAAACATGATGCTTATGCTGGGTCAGATTCAGGAACTACTGAATTCACAGACAATTTGGATTTGTATAGCTTGTTTTGAATGCGGAGCGAGATGCCCCCATAATATTGACTTAGCCAAGATTAATGAAGCTCTTAGAGAGATAAAAATTAGAGAGAATATAGATTTATTCAATATTTGGGAAACTGCATCAACAGGTGAATTTCCAACTATTGCATTGGTGGCAAGTTTTCGAAAATTTACTTCATAGAATACTGGAGACTTTCTTAATGTTGAAATACAACTACTTCCCAGGTTGCACATTAAAAACTACTGGAACTCAATTAGAAGAAACTTCTATTAAAGTTCTTCAACAGCTTGGTGTTGAACTTGTCGAACTTCCAAGATGGCATTGTTGTGGTACTGTTGTTTCTTTATCATCTGATTCTAAAATTCATTCCGCAGGTGCAATCAGAACGCTTATAAGAGCTCAAGAAACTGGCGATAATAGATTGGTAACGATCTGTTCGGTTTGTTATAATACTCTTAAAAGAGTTAATGAAAGATTTAACACAGACGAAGATTTTAGGGAAACATTAATAAAATTTATGGATGATGAAGAACCGTATGAAGGTAAAATAATAGTTCTGCATCTTGTAGATGTTATCAGGGAAATTGGGTTAGATAATATCGAGGATGCAGTAATTCACCCGCTTAAGGGTTCGAAGGTTGGATGTTATTACGGTTGTCTTCTCTTACGACCGAAGGAATTTTCGATAGATCCTTCCAGTGAATCACCGCGTATTTTAGAAGATATTATTGCATCTATAGGTGGTGAACCCATTGAATTCCCACAAAAAATTGAATGCTGTGGTTCATTTGAAACAGTACACAATCCTACTCAAATTGCTGCTATGGGTTACAGAATAATCGAGAGTGCAAGAAAAAATGGTGCTGAAATCTTAACTACTATGTGTCCTTTATGCTATTTCAATCTCGATAGAACTCAAAAAATAATCAAAAAAACTAATCCTTCTTTTTTACCTTTACCGTTATTTTATCACACAGAATTAATGGCTATGGCTATACTGCCTGAGGAAATTTCACTAAAGGAAAATGTCGAACTTAATTCCACTGTTTTAGAAAGGATTTACAGTTAAGTAATAATTAAAATAAGCGAAAGGGGGTCACTCCATGAAAAAGCTCGGTTTATTGTTGTTTATTATGCTTATTATGGGCAATATTTTTGGGCAAACCGAGGGAGTTTATGAACTTTTTTCAGATGCCAAACCAATCGGCACATGTGAATTCAGACTTGATAAGCTTCCTGAAGGTTTCAGATTGATTTCTAATTCGACGATCAATATTGCAGGAGCTACATCAAAGTATGAATCAGAGACTTTTCTTGATGAAGGCTATCACCCAGTAATGTATTCTCTCGAGATCATCATGCCGGGAGGTAAACAATTGATCTTCGCTAAGTTTGAATCCGGCAAAGCAAATGTCACCGCCGGTGACGAACTTCATCAAGCGGAGCAATCTTTGGTGTTTCCAACTAATGGTTATATTTTGGATCAGCATATAATGGGTCAACTAATTCCTCTTGGAAAAGTTATCAACCCAACTGCTGGACAGTATAAAGCTACAGTAATTATACCCCAATTAATGCAGGTCGGAGATCTTACACTAAAAAATGTAGCCGAAAAAGTCGTTGATACCAAAAATGTTACTCGATTTGAAGGGAAGATCGCAATATACGATTTTATTCTAGAAATCACATCGGAAAATGTTATAACATATATCGAGTATCCTCAGCAGGGATTAAGTGCAAAACTCGCAGTGCTAAACATCCTTGATATCGATCCTCATGAGCTTCTTGAAGATTACAATCCCATCACAGTAGAAATGTTAGCAGATAAAAAATTCATGAAGAAAATTCTAAGCGTTAAAGAATTAAAAGGTAAGCTTACCTTTGACCCTATGAATAACCTTCAAAGAGTTTACCTTAAAAGGCTTGAACAATCATTCGATGGTAAGATTGATCCAAATAGTATAGATGGAGAGTTAAAGGTTGGTAAACAATCCCACATGATTACAGTTTCTGGTTCATGGCCTTTAAGAGAACCTTTACAATGCTCACCTGAATATAGTAAGCCAGGACCCGGAATTGAATCGGACGATCCAGATATAAAAGCTCAGGCTATGGAGATAGTAGAGCCAGCTAAAAATCTGGCAAATGCAACTCGAGCAATTAATCTATGGGTTAACAATAATATACAATACGCACCAATAAGAAATACTGCCAAGGAAGCCTTACGAATGGAAACAGGTGATTCGCACACAAAAGCAAGATTAACGGTTGCTCTTTTACGCTCGATTGGAATACCAGCAAGAATTGTGCGAGGTATACTTTATACTGAAGATGGTCCTTTAGATCATAGTTGGGTTGAAGCTTTTTATGGATCCTCAATAGCATGGGCACCTTTAGATCCTACTCTTAAAGAAATAGATAAAATTTCAGCAGGACATATTTCAATCTGGTTAGGAGATGCTGAACCACCAGTTTATCTTAAAGGGATTACATTAGAAATAGAAAAAGTAAAATAGCGGAGGTTCGATGAAAGACCTTGCATATCACGCCCTGGAAGTTGCTAAATTAGCTGGTGCAAGTTATGTAGATATTAGAATTATTGTGGATTCCAGAGAAATTATTTCAGTAAAGAACGGTGCCCCCTTAGTCAATCAAATTGAAGGCTTCGGCTTTGGCATTAGAGTTATTGCTGATGGTTCATGGGGTTTTGCTGCATCACCTATGGTAGATAAGGATAATATTGAAAAAACTGCTGCATTAGCTGTGAAAATTGCCAAATCGAGTGCTAAACTAAAGAGATTTGATGTAAAACTTGCTGATGAACCTATTCACAAAGATAAATGGAATTCTGCATACATTATTGATCCTTTTAAGGTGCCACTTGAGAAAAAAATCGGTTTACTGATGTCCATCGATAAAACTCTAAGATCGGATAATCGTATCAAAATCGCCAGAGGTGAATTGTCTTTCTGGAGAGAGAATCAGTTTTTTGTTTCTTCGGAGGGTTCTGAAATTGAGCAAACATTCATAAGGAGCGGTGGCGGTTATGCTGCAACAGCTATCGACGACATGTCCGGTGAAATTCAAACCCGAAGCTATCCAGGAGTTCAGGGTGACCAATTTCTCCAATTAGGTTGGGAGGTTATTGAATCCTACGATTACGAGGGTAATGCCGAACGCGTTAGAGACGAAGCTCTATCGTTGTTATCTGCTGAGAAATGTTCAAAATGTGAAATGGACATTATAATATCCGGAGAACAACTTGCTCTGCAAATTCATGAGTCGTTAGGACATCCAACAGAGTTAGATCGCGTTTTGGGTATGGAAGCAAACTATGCTGGTACAAGCTTCCTCACAACCGAGAAATTAGGTAGCTTTAGATATGGGTCGGAAATTGTGAATATTGTTGCAGATGGCACTCAACCGGGAGGTATCGCGACTATAGGATATGACGACGACGGAGTTAGATCTGGACGATGGTTTCTTGTTAAAGATGGAATATTTTGCGGTTATTTAACGAATAGAGAACTCACACATGTTATTAATGACAATCGTTCGCGAGGATGCAATAGAGCAGATGGCTGGAACTCCTTACCTATGATTCGAATGACAAATATTTCCCTGATTCCTGGAGAATGGGATTTAGACGACCTTATTGCTGATACTGATAAGGGTATCCTATTGGGTAGTAACAAAAGTTGGTCTATCGATCAGAAAAGACTTAATTTTCAATTTACATCAGAAATTGGGTGGCTAATAGAAAAAGGTAAAATTGTCAAAGTTATCAAAAACCCCACATATCAATCGATTACACCGAAGTTTTGGGCTAGTTGCGATGCCGTTTGCAATGAGAATCACTGGAAACTTTGGGGTGTATCTAATTGTGGCAAAGGACAACCAGGTCAAAGAGCAGAGATGTCTCATGGTGCTGCACCAAGCAGGTTTAGAAAAGTTAATGTTGGATTGGGATAATAATTCTGTCGTTCTCTAATTTATTTATGGATTTAAAAAATAATATTCTTCTTTTTTAAGTAATTATCTTGTAAGGGTTGGTTATTAATAACTGACCCTTATTTTTTATAGAATCTTAATAAGTTTTGAGTAAATTCAGGTATTAGAAATAAATGTTCTTCGACCCACTGTTTTTCATGAACAAAGCTGCATCCAATGCAGTCCCAATAACCCCATTCATTTCGTTTCCCTTGCTTCGATTTTATTGTGCATAATCCGAAAGATTTGGATACTTCATTACAATATTCAAAATCAAAGAATGGACATGCACAGAAAAGACATATGAAGTTATCTGTAGAAGTTTTCTCATGACAGATGGAATTATCTTTAAAAAGCGGACAAAACTCAGGATATTCTATCATGAGATTAGAATATTTAAAAAAATCAACAATTGTATATTTAGTGAGTACTTTATCCTCTATAATTTTATTAACTTTCATCCAATATTCATTATGCCATTTTTTTAGAGGATTGCTCATTTAATTTTTATTTTTTTTCTTTAGGCATCACAGTTGCCATAAACTCACCTTCACATACAACTTTACCATCCACAGTTGCTGTCCCCTTAAATTTGCAAATACCCCGTTTATAAGATATCATATCAGCCCTTAATATTAACTGATCACCAGGAGTGACCGGTTTTCTGAAACGAACCTTATCGAGCCCCATAAAATAAGTCACACTATTATCCGGATCAGCAACTGTTTGCATTAACAGAAAACCACCAGTTTGTGCAATGGCTTCGATGATTAATACACCGGGCATTACCGGATGTTCAGGAAAATGCCCTTGAAAAAATGGTTCATTGTAAGTAACATTTTTTATAGCTAACGCGAATTTTCCACTCTCAAAATCAATTACTTTATCCACCAATAGAAACGGTGATCTGTGAGGAAGAATCTTCTGGATGGCTGTAATATCAAGAAGAGCATTTGCTCCTTTTCCAAATTTTCCTGCGAGTTCCTTTTTCTCCATAAATTTTTTTAACTCATGAACAAGAGCAACATTCGCTGCATGACCTGATCTCGCACCAATGACATGTCCTTTTATATACGTTCCTAGAAGAGCAAGGTCTCCTAATAGATCAACCAATTTATGACGAACAGGTTCATTATAATATCGGAGTTGGATATTATTAAGAGTACCGTTTTCTCCCGCGAATATTTTTACTTCATCTGATATATTGAATTTTTTTCTAAAAAACTCCTCATCGCTTTTAGTGAACTCTTTATCTAGAATAACAATCGCACTATCTAATGCTCCACCCTTAATAAGGTCTTGTTCTCTAAGCTCCTCAACTTCTGAAAGAAAACAAAAGGTTCGAGCAGCTGCAAACTCATCCTCTAACTCGCTCTCTAAAGAAACTAATGTCGTATATTGAGTACCAAGTGCACGATTAGCATAATCGATCATTAAAGTAATCCTAAACCCATCAAAAGGAATTACATGTATATCAGTTTTCCTCTTAGAATCTGCGAACTGTATGACTTCATCTACATCTAATACCATTCGTTCAATGTCTTGTTCTACTATTCCTGCTTTTTTAATAATATCAACAAAAGCTTTTATACTGCCATCCATTACCGGTGGTTCCCGACCAGAAAGTTCAATTATACAATTGTCAATTTGCAAACCATACAGCGCAGCAAGGACATGCTCTACGGTATAAACAGTTACACCATCTTTTTCTAAAACTGTTCCACGAATCAATTCATCCCCAGAGAATTCAACCCTTGCAGGAATGGATACATCTTTCCCAAGGTTTTTGCTCTTAAATACAAACCATGTGTTAGGTGGAGCTGGTTTAAACGTGATTTCACAAACTTCGCCGGTATGGAGACCTACACCCTTTAAAGATACTTCACTAGCTAATGTTCTTTGATTCGGCATAATCCTCCAGGAATTTTTATTCGAATTTAGAGTTTAGGTAGATACATTGCAAGAATTTTAATTTATAAAGGATTTAATCTTCTCAAACCAATCACAATAAAGAAATGAAATTATATTTTTCCGTTAAGGTTTTATTAGTACTCGTATTGTGACCTGGGGGATTGACAAAACATCTTATATCAATATAACTTTCAACCTATTCGTATTAAGTTAAATATAGGAACTTAAAACGACCAATCCTCTGCCATCATGATTGCCCTTCTACATTTTGGGCATAAAATTTTATTGAGATCTTCTCTAATATACTCATCCCTTTTCACATAGGTTTCATCGTCTGCAAGTCCCATAGATTTCATATATGTAATGAATATTGTCTGGTTTTGGAATGCTTTTGTTCCCAATTTCTCTGCCAGCCATAATAAATGCTTTTCGGACGTAATTGGTGCTCTACATTTCTCACAGAGAACAAGCTTACCCTCGATCTGCTCATACCCACTATCCGAATTCTTATCCAATGTAGAAAGATCAAACTCATTAGTGATTTCAATCCCATTCTCTATTGTACAATATGCTGCACATTGACTGCACCAAATACATCTTAAATAATTTCGATACATAATTCGAGTAGCAGTACCATCCTCATTAATAATGTCTCTTGTCTCGATAGCATCTGATGGACATATTTGCTCACAAGCACCACATAAAATACAATTTTCCTCGATAAAAACAGGTTTACCTCTGAACTCCGGGATAATCTCAGCTGGAGCAAAAGGGAATTTTGTTGTATAAGGACCTTTAATCAAAGCTTTAATTGCTTCTTGTAATTCCCTAAGTTTAGGCTTTCTCATCTAAATCCCCTTTATTTTTATCTGACAAAGTATCTTCTGCATAAAGATCAATAACTGATCCATCCCACAATTTAACACCACCCTTATGCGAACCTTTAGCAAGGGCGTGAGCACCAGTAGGTGAAGCGATAAGTACAAATATAGCACATAAAAGAGATTTAATACCAGTCGAACTAAAACCAAAAATCAGAAAAACCCCGAAAAGGAGAAATGCTGTACCTAAAGTTACACATTTTGTTGCAGCTTGAAGTCTGTTATATACATCGGGCAGTCTCACAAGCCCAATACATCCTAGGAGGTCGAATAATACACCTATTACAATTATTATATATCCTAGTGTATGCCAAAACATCAGTCCTCCCTTATTCTCTTTTCAAAATACATTTTCCTTTATACACTCAGTAAAAAATTATCTTCCTTCAATAGATTTTTTTTGATTCATAGTTGTCTATCATAATATAATTCTATTCATCAAAACTTCTATTTTCCAAAAATTTTGCCAGAGCTATAGAGCCAATATAAGATAGCAGAGCCCAAGATATAGCAATGTTTAGATAAAAATCCCTCTTAAAAGTCAGAGCTGCAAGAGCACAGAAACCAATAATAAGAGTTCCTAATATATCTATACTCACAGCTCGATCCGGTGCTGTTGGACCTAAAGCTATTCTGTAAAGGCATAAAAAGGATGAAAACAAAAGTATGTATATCATCCACATTATCATTCGAAAATCCTCCTTAAAATCGGTTCAAAACGACCAATAATAGCTTTTGTCCAATCTTCCATGTCCTTCCCTTTTATGAATATCCAATGCACATATAATACATTATCTATTATGTCAACAGTTAGGGTTCCAGGAGTAAGAGTAATTGAATTAGCCAAAAAAGTCTTAGCCATAGGAGTTTTTAATGTGGTTTTTATCTTTACAATCCCAGGTCTAATGGGAAGATTTGGGTGAATAACTCTGTATGCTACATCCAGATTAGCAAGTAAAATATACCATAATAGAAAAGGAATATATACAATAAACCAGAATACTCTTCTAGGGTTAAAAGCTCTTTGGGGTTGCATAAGAAAAACATCACCTACTAATCCTATGATAATAATCGAGACAACAGCTCCAACAATTAGCTGTGCCGGTTCAAGACTCCACGTTAATAAAACCCATAGCAACAATAAAAATATGAATTCACCAATATATTTCATGTTGTTAACCTCCTATTCCCAGAACCATTGAAATATAGGCTGACTGTTTCAGAATTGCATTAGTAGCCGGATAGAAAAGCGAATCCATCAGAAATATATAGAACAATCCGGATATAAGGCATATAATCGATAGAGCTAGAAGAGAAAAAGTCATCGAGAACGGTGATTCTTTAAGATTTTTAAATATTTTTGGTAAAGGACCTATAATCGAATATCGCATTACTTTTATATAATATACTAATGTACCAAACGCCACGAAAATTGCAATTCCCGCAACCAAATATTGTTTTGCAGCAATAGCTGCAATAATCAGCAATAACTTACTCCAGAATCCATTAAAAGGTGGCATGCCAGATATTGAAACGCTTCCAACAATTGTGCTAAGACTTGTAATAGGTAGCTTCTTCATTAGTCCACCCATTTGCCGTAAGTCTCGAGTGCCTGTAGAATGCTCAAATGAACCTGCATCGAGGAACAATAGACTTTTAAAAGTTGCATGATTAAACATATGAAATAATCCTGCAGCAATACCTTCAGGTGTACCTAAGCCGATACCCATTGCTACATAACCTATTTGACTTATTGATGAATATGCAAGAAGCCTTTTAATATCATATTGTCCGAGAGCAAGTAATGTACCAACAATCATAGATACAACACCGAGCCACATTATAATTGTTAAAATTTCCGATGGCGCACCCATTACAGAAAAAGTAACTCTAATAAGTGCATAAATTCCAAGTGCTTTTATCAAGACTCCGGAAAGCATCGCGGATACTGGGGCAGGTGCAGATGGATGAGCATCTGGAAGCCACGCATGAAACGGAACAAGACCTGCTTTAAGAGAAAATCCAAAAATGAATAGACTCAAAGCAAAAATTGTGGCTTTATTCAACATTGGGTTTCCAATAGTATTGGCGACATCTGCCATATTAACTGTTCCTGTGATGTTGTAAACAATAGCTATAGCAAATAGAATTACAATTGATGCTACAGAGCCTAAAATCAAATATTTAAAGCCAGCTTCCAATTCATCACTTTCAACGCCAAATCCTACTAATGCATAACTAGCAAGGGAAGCTATTTCCAAGAAAACAAACAGATTAAAAAGATCACCACTAAGGACTACACCATTCATACCAGCAACCATCAAGAGAAATAAAGCATAGAATTTAAACTGAGCAGTATATTTAGACATATAGGAAATCGCATAAATTATAGAGAAAAACGCAATCACATTAATAATTATCAACATTAATTTAGAGAATCCATCAAGAACCATAACAATTCCTATTGGTGGAATCCATCCACCCATAATATAAGTAGTATTTTGAGTGCTAAGAAGGACAAACGATAAGTAAAGAGTGATGAATGATGCCAAAGGACCAAGATAGGAACCCACACCTCTCCAAAACTTTCCAGTAATCAGTATCAACACTGCAAAAAGCATCGGTATCGCTACTGTCAATGGCATTGCTATATTGCCCATCTATAATTCTCCTTTATCCTCATTAACCTTTTAGTCGATTTATTTCAGACATGTCAAAGGTTCTATATTTCTCATACAATTTAATTGAATATGCAGCCATAAGTGCCAAAGTTCCTAACCCAATGACGATACTTGTTAGCACTAATGCCTGTGGTAATGGGTCCACAGCTACTTGAGAAAACACGATTGGGTTTTCACCCGGGGAAAGAATTGGTGCAATTCCGTTCATACGATATCCAACTAAAATTAAAAATAGATTTACAGAATATTCAATTATAACCATTCCAATTATCTTCTTTATTATGTGACGTTTGGCTATTAGACAGTATAACCCTAACCCAAATACTAACATGTTAAGTATGTATAAAAGCATTTTATTCCTCCTCTTCTAATACCAGTCTTCCGTATATAGATAATCCAATAAATATCGCATATAATGCAGCACCAATTTTAATTCCAATGGAAAGGTTTAGCAGAGGGATTATTCCAGCAGAAATCAAACTGAAAGGCTTTCCTTTACTAAGGAAATTGAAAAGGAAATATCCAAAGCCTAAACCAACAAACCCAATTACTATAAACGCTAACATTCCAATATTGTCCCATATTGACGCCCAGAAATCTGATAGTTTAACAAGAGCAATATGTCTACTAAATGCTAGCATCATTAATGTATACGCAATTGCAAGAATTACACCACCAGCAAAACCACCGCCTGGTGTAAGATGTCCGTAAATTATTATGTAAAATCCATAAAGGAGAATTAAAGCAATTGTAATCCGAGCAACCGTTTTAACAATAAGAGTCATCCCAAGGTTGGGATCTTCAATTAGTTCTTTAATTTTTTCCTTTTTCATTATAAACCTCCGAGATCATTCAGGGATCCCGCCTTTCTCAATGTCTTTTTCTTCTGTTTTCTTCTTACCCTTGGTTCTAAGCAAAACAAAAGCTCCTAAAATCGATGTAAAAATAACAATAGCTTCGCCAAGAGTATCGTATGCTCTATAATCAAGAATAACAGAGGTAACTATATTAGCAGCACCCGTATCTTTTAATCCAGCAGATAAGTAATATTGACTAACATTCATAAGGGGTTGCCCAAAGGAGGTTAGATCGGAAAAAGACCAATAACAGAAAGCAAGAAACAACCCCAAAAATATCAATCCGGTCATGTTCGCGAATGTGTCCAATCGCTTTTCAATTGCTTCGTTGTCCGCGTAAGTAGTTGTTCTTATCAAAATAATCAAACTTAAAACCTCGACAATAATCTGTGTTATGGCAATATCTGGAGCTTGAAGGAAAAGAAACATTAAGCTAACCCCAAATCCTACTGCTCCCACAGCAATAACTGAAGTAAGCATATTTTTGGTTTCGATAGCAATAACTGTTCCAACTATTATGAATATTAAAATTATTTCAAGCATCTATTGATCCTCCTTGAAAGGAATCATTTTACAAGCACAATAAGAATTATTACTAAGCCTAATATTGCCCATGAAAGATATGCAGAAAGAATTCCATTATGCAAAAGCTTCAAAGGCTTAACTAGTATGAAATAACCTATTTTATTAATATACGAGTACGGATCGAAAGCTCCTTTTTCCGCATCAGGTAAAATAGTTTTCAATACTGGAAGTTCCTTAATATTTTCATAAAATCCAGTTCCCGGAACACGAATTGCTTCATTTGTAAACTTGTGATACCCAGCCAGAGTTCCAGGTTTTATGCCACCAATAAACGACCTATCTCGTCTTGCTTTTAGTGCCTTACCAGCAGCATAATATATATAGGCGATAATAATCCCAAGAATAATAAATCCAAAAGCTATCATTGGTTGCCATAGAGAGCCCTTAAAAGAAATCCAAAATGTATTTACAGTACCACTTATAGTAAGACCGGTAACTTGAGCAATTCTACTAACAGGAAGTCCTGGTGCTAAACCAAAAATAATGCAAATTATCGAGAGAAAAAGTGGTGGAAAAGTCAATCCAAAGCCGGGAGTTTTTACATTTCTTAAATTATCAGGTGTAGGTCCCATATAAACAGAATGTATAAGCTTAATAAACGATGCTAAGGTCAACACACTTCCGAAAATTGCTATTATGAAAAATATCGGTTGATTGATTTCTACACAAGCTTGATATACCATCCATTTTGAAACGAATCCGTTAAAAGGTGGAACACCAGAAATTGCAAAAGCTGCAACTATATTTGCAAAGAACAAAACAGGCATCTTCTTGCCGAGTCCACCTAATTTATCGAGTTCGGTTATCCCTGTAGATTTCTCGACAGCCCCAGCAGCTAAGAATAGAGAAGATTTATATACAGCATGATTCAACATGTGAAACAAACCACCTATAATACCTATTGGATGACCTGTAGCAATACCTAAAATCATATATCCAACCTGACTAATTGCATGATATGAAAGAAGAACTTTAAGATTATGTTGGAGCATTGCCATTGCCACAGCAATTATAATAGTCGCAGCACCTATTATCATAAATGTAAGCTTAATTCCAGCAGTAATACCAAAAAGTTGCCAAGTAATTATATAGAATAAGAAAATTCCCAGAAGTTTATCCAAAGAAGCTGGCAAATACGCCATTATAGACGTTGGTGCACCTTTTGCACATGTAGGTATCCATGAATGTAAAGGTAAAGCTCCAGCTTTAGCAATGGCTGCAGCAGCAAATGAAAAATAGAGAAACGTAGAAAGCGTTGAATTAACAGGTATATAAATACTACTCATCACCAATGTTCCATTATATACCCAAATATAAAGCACAGAAATTAACATGACTGCTTCACTAAGACCCAAAATAACAAAAGTTTTACCGGCAGCTAATTGTGTATCTTTATTATCACCAAGAGCAATTAAACCAAAAAGAAACAATGTAGAGAGTTCCCAAGCTACAGTAAGAGTGAAAAGATCAGCTGCTAGAAAAACCGCATTGGCTGCAGAGAGAGTCAAAAGAGATAATCCGTAGTACCAATTATTATGGGTATTTTTTGCTCGAAATGGCCACGAAAAGATAATATTCATCAAAGCAAAAAGACCTGCAAAAATTAACATTAAACCGCTAAAAGGTTTAGCAATAAGTAATATTTTTGTCGATAAGGATCCAAGATCCAGAATACCAAGATTAACTACAATATCCGGATTTCGGAAAAGAATAATTCCTAAGTACAGAGAATAAACAGTCACAACAAGAGAAATAATTTTCCTTATAGTATCCAAAAATGTTTCAGCGATTGCCCCTCTTACTCTCACAAGTATAAGACAGATTATTCCTCCAACAGCAGGTATCCAAATCGATTGTAAAAGCAACCTTTCCATATTCTGGTTCCTCTATCTAATTTTTCGCTTACTATTAAATATCTATATAATCAACAGTGATAAAGAATTTCTTATAATCCCTTGCAATATAAACGTCTAATTCTTTCAAACTACCCCTAATTCTAATTCCAATTCCTCAAATCAGTTTAGAATATGGATCCCAAGTTAATTTACCCAGATCCTTTCTAATCGCTAATGTTCTATCAACTGAAAGCTTTGTTAGATCATCCTGAGTTAAAACAGATTTCTTATCGGTATTATCCACAATGCCAACTCTTTCTGTACAGCAATAACATGGATCGATAGAAGCGGTTATCAACGCAACATCAGCGATATGTGCTCCAGGACATGTAGCCTTGAATGTAGGCAAATTATTAAAAGTAGGAGCACGAATCTTGTGACGAATAGGATATCCCGTTCCATCAGATCTCATATAATGAAAAACCTCTCCTCTAGGTGCTTCGTAATGACCGCATCCCTCACCCGGTGGAATATCTGTTACTCCTGCATCAATTTCACCTTCGGGCATGTTTTCTATGCATTGCCTAATAATTTTTACCGATTCTATACATTCGAGAATTCTACAGGCAGCCTTAGCAAAAACATCACCTTCCTTAAGCACAATAACATCCCAATCGACCTTGTCATATGCATCGAATGGGTCATCACGTCTAACATCATGGTCAACACCAGAAGGTCTGGAAGTTGGTCCTGTGGCAGAATATAGTATTGCGTCTTCGTAAGTTAGAATTCCAACACCTACAAGCCGCTTTTTTAAAACAGGATCATCAGAAACAACACCAAGAAACATTTTCAAAGCCTTTTCGACATCATCGATACTTTTCATAGTGAAATCCATTGCTTTCTGAGAGAAATCCCGTCTGACACCACCTGCTTTAAACATAGCATAATGATTTCTATTCCCAGTAAGATGTTCCAATGAATCCAGAATAAGCTCCCTATATTTCCATGCCCACATAAAAACAGTATTATAACCAATAAAGTGTCCTGCCAAGCCTAACCATAGCAAATGGCTGTGAATTCTCTCTAATTCGCCTACTGTACTCCTAATATATTGTGCTCGAAGAGGAGCTTTAATATCTAATATCTCCTCCATAGCTAATACACAAGCATATGGATGGCTAGTAGAGCAAATTCCGCAAATTCTTTCTACCAAATACAGAACTTGATCCCATGTGAGTCCCTGTGCTAATTTTTCTATTCCCCTATGATTCCAGCCAATTTTAACATCCACATCAATTACAGTTTCACCTTCAACTCTTAATGTAAAAAGTTCCGGCTCCTCAAGCAGCGGATGGAAAGGTCCAATTGGTATAATTGTCTCCTTCATAGTAACAACTCCTTATTATTTTCTTTCTCCAAGCACAATGCTAATTGTATTTTAAATTACATAAATAGAAATATTACTCAATATATCAAAAGTTCACTTGTTTCAAATCCAATCGTAAAATTACAGATCATTTGTGTTATCCTTGTCTGGTGATTCAATAGGAAAAGCGTCGAATCCCTCAATCCTACTTTGAGGATAATCATTCCTATAAGGATAAATACATTTAGGAAAATCATCCGCTAAAAGCAATCTCCGCGGATCTGGATGACCCTCAAACGTTACACCGAATAGTTCTGCCATTTCCCTTTCTATCCATTCAGCAGCAACAAATACTGCAGCAACTGATTTAATTATAAGGTCAGGTCTCGGAGCTACAGTTTTAAGATTAATCATCATTCCATCCTCATCGATGAAAAAATGATATATAATTTCAACTCCTAATCGTGTATCGATTGCTGTTGCAGTACATAATCTGCTCTTCATATCAAAAAAAATAATTCGTGCAGCATCCTGTATATCTTTCCCATCAACAAACAAGTAAATACGTCTCTCTCGCGGTTGGGAAATGTCTTTTATCTTATCCCCTAATTTTTCTTTTAGAACATCTATTATTGGCTTATCAAACATTAAGTTCCCCTTATTTTGCTTTCGCTTTAAGAGTGTCCAAAAATCCTATTGCTTTTACAACACTAGAAATCATTGCTTCAGGTTTGGGAGGACATCCCGGTACATAAACAATAATTGCATTAGGATCTACTTCCTTTATAGCTCGATCAACAGGTCCAGCCATATTATAACTTCTACGGAAAATATTCCCATTAATTGCGCAAGATCCAATGGCAAAGACAATACATGGTTTAGAAGCTTGAAGATATGTTTCCTGGAGTCTAGGCTTTACCTGCCTATTAACCATACCTGTACAAAGCAATGCATCTGCATGTCGTACACTACCGACAAGTACGACTCCGAATCTTTCAACGTCAAATCTTGGCGTTAGTAAATCAAGTATTTCAATATCACAATTATTGCATGGTGAGCATGCCATATGATAAACCCATATTGACTTTTTAAGTGAATTTAATCCAAGAGGCATATTCTTTCTCCTTAAAGTATCTTATAATCCAAACATCGTAAGTATAAATGCTATAATCGATAACATTGTCATTGTTCCCCAGAAAAACCGGATAGATTGATCAATTCTAAGACGGGGATTTGTATTTCGGATTAACGTCAGCAATAATACAATGAGAATATATTTGAGAATAACCCACAAAATTCCTAATCCGCTAACTTTTACTCCACCCCAGAAAATTGTAATAAGAAAAATTGGTGTTGTATACAGCAAAATTGCCTTAGTTAGTTTAAATGCACCCAACGCAACACCAGAATACTCCATGAATATTCCAGCTCCAAGTTCTGTCTCAGCTTCAGGAGCATCAAAAGGAACAAGCCCTAATTTCGCCTGAATGCATAAAAGGACAACAATAAATGAAATAACCCCGGAAATTGAATATAGAAATGGTCCATTTATCGCCTGATATCCAAGAATATCACCAAATCCAATAGAACCAACTTTAAAAAGAACCGTAGAAATTGCAATGATAAGAGGTAATTCATATGCAAATAACTGGTTGATTTCTCTTGAAGCACCAACTGAGGACATTGGATTACCGGATGCGGAAGCTCCTAAAATTATCATTATAGATGGAATTGTGAGTATATACCAGAATACGATAAAATCACCAATAAATGAAACTTCATAACTCATATTAACAACGCCAAGCATCGTCGCGGCAAGAATAGCTGTGGCAAGAGCTATTGCTGGTGCCAAAAGGAAAATCGTCGGATTAGCTGTATCAGGTATTACTACTTCTTTAATCATCAGCTTAAAAATATCTCGAAAATTCTGCGGAATAGGAGGTCCTTTTCGCCATTGAATTCTTGCAGTAATTTTCCTATCGAACCATGCAGTTAATAATCCTACAATGGATATAAAAAGGAATCCAGGAAATATGAGATAATAGAAGATCGACATTCTTCCTCCAATATCAAATCCTATGAACACCGGGTTTCGCTACAATCCTCGTACCCCATTTTTTATCTCTTATATTTTCCAAAACAGAGATATACTTAAGAGCGCCAGATGTACAGGTAGCAACACACGCCGGTTCCTGACCCGCATCAAGTCTCGTATAGCACAGATCACACTTACTTACAACCCTATGAACCAAGTCCTCATTTATTGCTGCAAAAGGACATGCTAATGCACAGCTTCCACATCCTATACAACGGAATTTATATCTAACAACCACTCCATTTTCTAATTTCTCAATGGCATCTCTTGTACAGGCTTCTAAACACACCGGTTCATCGCACTGCCGGCAATGATATGGGAAAGAAACAGTCAATGACGCCTGTGCATGAATTAAATTCTGTTGACCGTTGTGAGAGAAAAAACAAGCAGTCTCACAACTTCGACATCCAATGCATCGGTCTATATCGAGAACAATGCGTTTCTCTTGTTGTTGCACACTATTTTCAAGCTGTTCGGGCATATTCTTCGCTAACTCCTACACTTTTTTAATTTCTGCTATTGTTGGTATAAATCCCAACTCATCGTCCCAACCAAGCAACTGCCTCCCCTGAGGTAAAAAGGCTGGAATGAGTATAACATCAGGGAATTGATCCTCCTCAATTAACACCGTAAATTCAGCTTTACCTATTGGCGTCTCGACTATAACAGAATCGCCGT
>CAZLTJ010000010.1:36819-40290 GCA_964562425.1 uncultured bacterium | reverse complement strand
CTTAATTACTGTTTCATTTTTGCTTCCCAATTTTTGTTCTGTCAAATGTATATAGTTATATTAAATGTAAGAATCGCTTTGCCGGAATCAAAGACATATTGAAGATATTATTTTCTCTATGTTAAATCTGAAATAAGATAACTAATATTTGTAAATAACTTCTACTTCATTATCAATGAGTTAGAATTGACACAAAGAATTCCACAACCAGAATCGATATTAATTCACACAACATTTTGCTAATGAGTGGAAATGGTTTCTTCATCGATTAGGATTAATCTATGAACTGGGTTGACAATAAAAGATTTTGGCATGATATTAATGAAAAATATGAATAAGGATAATTTTCATATAAATTTGCAGTAATTAGAAAAGCCAACTGGGGGTAGTCCATGCAATCTGTAATAATGGCTGGCGGTTTCGGCACAAGACTCCAACCACTCACCTACCAAAGACCTAAACCTATGGTTCCAGTAGCTGGTGTTCCAATGATGGAGCACATTGTTCGCTTATTGGTTAAATACGGTTTCGACGATGCAATATCTCTTCTCTACTATCACGGGAATTTGATTAACGATTATTTCGGTGATGGTTCACATTGGAATATTCGAATGAATTACATATCCGCTCAAAGCGACCTTGGCACTGCAGGTAGCGTTCGCAATGCATCGGATTTGATTAATTCATCCTTCATCGTTATTTCTGCAGATGTTCTCACAGACTTCAACCTCAAAAAGGCAATAGAATTCCACAAAGATCGTGAAGCTTTGGCTACAATAGTGTTAACAAGGCATCCCACACCTTTGCAATTCGGGATTGTTATACTCGATGAGGACAGACGAATTACACGATTTCTCGAAAAACCAGCGTGGGGGCAAGTGTTCTCAGATACAATAAATACAGGAATATACATACTCGAACCGGAAGTATTGGAAATGATTCCCAAGGGTGAGTTATTCGATTTTTCTATGAATCTTTTTCCAAAAATTCTGAGTTCTGGTAAGGGATTATACGGTTATATCGCGGATGGTTATTGGCGCGATGTAGGCAATTTACGCGAATATCGCCGAGCAAACGAGGACGCACTTTGGGAACGTGTTAAGCTTCATTTCCCGGGGAAATCGGTCAAAGCAGGTGATGCTGAAATCTGGATCGATGATGGAGTGGAATATGAAGATAGCGTTAAATTCGAAGGCAGAGTACTTCTTGGAAAAGGAGTAAAAATCTATTCGAATGCACATATATCCAATTCGGTTTTGGGTGAAAACACCGTAGTGTATCCCTCTGCAAATATCGAAAAGTCCGTAATATGGGAGAATGCAAAAATTGGTTCCGGAGCTTATATTTCCGATTCGACAATTGCCTCGCAAGTCAAGATCGACAGAGATGTAACTATTCAAGAGCATTCAGTTATTGCCGACGGTTGTTCTATAGGCAAAAGTGCAATAATTTCTGCTGGAGTTAAACTTTGGCCAGGGAAAACCGTAGAGGATAAAGCTGTTGTGACTGAATCGCTAATTTTCACAGACAGAGTGGGTGGAGAACTTTTTGCAGGTTCACGAATCAGTGGTGTAATTAACTGGGAAATATCACCAGAATTTACAAGCAAAGTTGGTGCTGCATTAAGCGTATCAAAAGGTGAAGATGCTAATATAATTGTTGTTTCACGTGATGCAGATCGAGCAAGCCAGATTACCGCAAGGTCGCTTTCATGTGGCGTTATGTCCGCTGGGATCGATGTCGAAGACCTAGGCCTTGTCCCCATACCACTTGTTCGCCAACAACTCATGCGAAATCCTAGGAATGCGGGTGTTCATATTAGAAAATCACCTTACGATAATAAAATGCAGGATATAATATTTCTTTCTGGTGATGGCACAGACCTTCCCACGAAAACATGCAGAAAGATCGAGCAGTTGCTTATTCGTGAGAATATTCCGCGAGTTGAATATACCAATCTCGGACGCCTTTCGAGACCACAAGGATTAAGTGAATGGTATCGACAGAAAGTATTTGAGCACATCGATAAGTCGAGTATAAGCGAAGGAAAATTTAAGATCGTTATAGATTATGAATTCGGCGCAGCTGCTCAGATTTTGCCACCTATAATCGAGAGATTTAACGCCGAGGTTATCGAGCTTAATGCATATGTCAATCCTAACCATTTGACGAAAACCCGCGATGAGCGTGAAGCAGCTTTTATACAACTTTCGAAGATCGTTCGGACGCTTGGCGCAACAATGGGCTTCGCAATCGACCCCACCGCAGAGAGAATAACGCTTATCGATCAATTAGGCAATATTTACAGAGATAACCAATTGCTATACATAATATGCAAGTTATATCTATCGCAGAATATGCCAAAATCCATTGCAGTTCCTATTTCAGCCACTATGGGTGTAAATGTCATTGCCAGAGAACACGGTGTAAATGTCGTAAGAACCCGCAACGATCACCTTTCAATGATGGAAGCTGCACATCATGGGATCGAGTTCGTTGGTGGCACAAGAGGAGGTTTTATATTCCAAGAATTCGGGTTTGCTTGCGATGGCATATTTGCCATTATGAAGACTTTGGAGCTTTTGGCAAACGATGGACGACTGTTATCTGAGATCGCGGGATCGATGCCGAATTTTGTTAGGCTCGAGAGTGAGGTTCACTGCCCATGGCATGCTAAAGGCAGAGTTATGCGCTCTCTTATAGAGATATCGGAAAAACTCACTCGTGAAATTATCGATGGAGTAAGAATTATTAAGTCGGACTCGTGGGTGTTAATCCTTCCGGATGTTGAACGACCCGTGTTTCATCTTTTGGCAGAGGGTAAAACCAATGATTCCGCATCGCAACTTTTGGTTAAATATGAAGAAATGATAAAGGAGTTGCGTAAGTAATATGCTACAAAAATTGCAAATTTCATTTAATAAGGGAATGCGAGTGAAAAAAATTTTCACAGTAGGTTTTATTGTATTGCTTTTCATTTCATTGTTTTATTTTCAGTCTTGTGATATGCCAGACACAAGCCAGCAATTGGATAAACCAAAACCAGCAGTTTGGGCGGTTTTCTCTCCTATGCGACAGGATATGATTTCGATTTCTTCTCTTAGACCCATCGAGGATACGATAAAAACTGGGTTTTTGGAAGGTGCAGAACTTGAGTTATCATGGATGACACCCGGAGGTATGGATACATCGATTCAACTTAGGATGGTCGAGGACGAATATTACAATAAATACTACACATATTATGATATAGATTTTCATGTTAAACCGGGAGTTACGTATACATTTTCCGGAAAGACAGATGTTGGAAATTTCTCGGATTCATTTATGGTACCGGAAATCCCCGAAATAGAACTGTTAACTCCTGAAATAGCGTATTACACCAACGGTGAATCACCACCATTTAGTTTACGAGTTTCAAATCCCCAGGAAGAGATGGAATATCACATAGATATCGAGTGGATATGGTGG
>CAZLTJ010000010.1:18796-36809 GCA_964562425.1 uncultured bacterium | reverse complement strand
CCAGATAGATGTCCAAAGCTTCAATATAATTCGTCAGAAATTGCATCGGGAATCGATTTACCTTGGTGCAGTTTCCCCGGCGATGGCAAATTTTTGATTCACATGAAATCGATCGAGTCGAGATGTGCAGAATTCTATGATTTCCTTGATAATCGAGACTACGGTGGACTCGATGTTTATTATCTAAAACCTCCTGAATACCACGATTATATAGGTATAATAGGAGCATATACGTATGCGAAGTCTGTATGGGTTGAAGCGCATAGCATTATTGTGCATTAATATACTAATGAGGTGTTAGTTAAAAATCATTGCTAAAAAACATTATAATTTATATATTAATATGGGAGGTAATGACTTGTGAACAATATCGAACAATATATAAGAAAATTAGAAAGTGTTTCGGGTTTAGAAAAAGCAAAAGTTCTTAATGAAATCGGCGATATATACAAAGAATCCAACACGTCTAACGAGTCTTTAACTTACTATAAAAAAGCCTTGGAAATATCAAAATCAATTAATAATAAGCAACAAATATCCTGTACTTTAAACAAAATTGGGATTACTTACTTTGATTGCCATAAATACGATGAAGCATATAAATATCTTGAAGAAGGACTTAAATTAGCAAATGAAATCGAAGATAAATATTTGTTAAAAAACCTTAATGGAAATCTCACCAAACTTCTCACGGAAACTGGGAACTACAAAGATGCTCTCGTGTATCATATAAAATACTCAGATGTAAAAGAAACCATTCTTAACGAGGAAAATAACCTAAAATTATCAGAAATAGCAACAACGCATGAAAGGGAAAATAAGGAAAAGGAATCAGAAATCTACAGATTAAAAAATATTGAACTTGTTGATGCTAATAAGAAATTAAAGGAAGCAAATGAAATTATCCGAAAGAAGAATCGTGAATTGACAGAGACACACAAAAAACTTGAACTATTAGCCAGAACCGATGCATTAACACACATATCAAATCGTCGTGATATAATAGAAAAAATCGAATTTGAGCAAAATCGCTTCGAGAGATATGGCAAACCATTTTCTTTGATATTATCCGATATCGATAATTTCAAACATTTCAACGATCAATACGGTCACGAATGCGGCGATTTTGTTCTTATTTCCGTTGCTGATCTTATGAAATTGCAATTGCGAAAATTGGACAGCATTAGTCGATGGGGAGGTGAGGAATTCTTGGTTCTTTTGCCTGAAACTAACCTTGAAAACGCACAAAAAACAGCCGAAAGAATCCGAGATGCAATTGCTAATAAAAAAATTGTATATAATAATAAGAAACTCACTACAACAATGACTTTTGGGGTAAGTTGCTATAATAAATCCATGTCTATCGAATATTGCATTAAAAAAGCCGACGATGCAATGTATATCGGTAAACAAAAAGGAAAGAATTGTATTATAGTGACAGAAGAAGAATAACATGCATGCTCAATTTTGATGTTTAATCACTAAATTTAATATCTCATAACTCGATAGTCCTCCTTTGAATAATAGTAAGTCTCTAAAATTTAATCATAGAATGTAATGTCTGTGAAAATTTCGGGTGGTTCCATTATTCGCTATCGATTTCTAACATCGCCTTCACATAGTCCTTAGGAACAAAGGGCGCCAAATCGTCAATTTTTTCACCAACACCAATAAATTTAATCGGAATTCCAAGCTTTCTACGAATGGCAACGGCTATGCCACCTTTAGCGGTGCTGTCCAATTTTGCCAGAATAATTCCCGTGAGTGGAATCGCTTGACCAAAAATTTCCGCTTGTGTTAATCCGTTTTGACCGGTGGTGGCATCGACGACGAGAATTACTTCGTGTGGTGAACCTTCGATAGCTTTGCTGGCAACTCTGTATACTTTTCTCAGTTCCTCAATCAAGTTCTTCTTAGTATGCAATCGTCCAGCTGTATCAGCAATCATTATGTCGAAATTTTTCACCATAGCTTTTTGCGATGCGTCATAAATTACCGATGCCGGATCAGCACCGGGATCGCTATTAACGATGTCCACACCAGCACGCTTAGCCCAGATTTCCAGCTGATCTTGTGCCGCAGCTCTAAACGTATCTCCAGCCGCAAGCACAGTCTTTTTGCCTCGACATTTGAAATAATGTGCAAGTTTGGCAACCGTTGTGGTCTTCCCTGAACCGTTTACTCCTGCGATTAAAATTACAAAAGGTTTATTGTTAACGTCGATCCCCGATTCTTCACCAAGAATCTCAATTAGAAGGCTTTCAAGGAGAATTAACACATCTGAACCAGTAAGTTCCGATTTGGATAGTTTCGATTTGAGATCCTCGATGATCTCCATCGTACTTTCAACACCAACATCCGCAGAGATTAGGACCTCTTCAAGTTTCTCGATATCATCACGAGATATTTTTTTGCCCAGTGGAATAATGCTTCTTATGGATCGAGCAACTTTCTGGCGAGTTTTATCGAGGGATTTGAATATAGACTTAATCATTAATAATTCCTCATAAGATGTGTTTCGAATTCTACTTTTACTTAATGAAAGCGAACTTTCCCCACAGTTTCTTGCCATCAGGACGTGTTATTCTGTAGTGATAGATGCCATTTGCGGAATAATCCCCATTTTTGTCTTTACCGTCCCATTGGATAATTGCACCTATTTGAACGTCTATAAACTCGGTTTTTGTGTAAAGATTATCGAGTGCGAAATCAAGAATTTCCAGCTTTACTTCACCGCTCTGAGGATTATTGAATGTGAAGAATATTGTACCATGCTGATATGGTGAAAACGGTGACGGAAATGCATAGGTATCATTTTTACCCTCAGAAATTTCGCGAGTGAGAAAAATTTTAAAAGTTTGGCATCCATCTGTTGTTCGAGCTAACCCGAAATCGCTGCCAATCCATAGGGTTCCCGAATAAGCTTTCACTGAAATCATCTGATCGATTGGCAAGTATATTCCTGTTTCGGAATCCACGATAGTGATTTTTTCCGGTTCACTAAGTGCAATGCTCCTGTAAAATCCCTGTTCACAAGCGAAATATGCAGTATCACCAACGAACTCCATATTCCAGCACCAAAGGTTTTGTGCAAGCGTATCCCAGGAAGCACCGTAATCTGTAGAATAGCATATGCCGTCTGTTTCCCCAGCGGATGCATTAACCGCTCTCGATGCTGCCCAGATTACGCTTCCGGTATCGGTGTATTGCACTTTTAAGGCAACGCACCAATAACCAAGCAGTCCGTCCTCGGGATAGGCGACTGTGAATTTATCGCCGTGAATTGCGAATATTCCCATTGCAGAACCTGCATAAACAACAGGAGTATCAACGGAAGTGTCGATTGCTACAGCGAAAAAACGTCGGTCGTTAGAACCGCTGTTGAACTCCCAAAACTTTCTTATAGAATCTTGAATATCCGGAATTAAAGTATCGAGTACAATTCCATCGAAGCCTTCTATGGTATCTGAATCATAGTCCCATATAATATTTATATATGTCTCACCCCAATCGCTGGATTTAGTGAGTCCGCCGTAAAAATTTGCAGAATATAAGATTGTATCGAATCCGAAAATTCCCACTGCAATGTCGTACGATAACATACCACCCAAATTCAATTGAAATGGTTCATAGTGCTCCCAGAGTATCGTTTCCGAGAAAGTTCGGTATAATCCATCACCTACTGGAACACCTGTAGGTGCATCGAATGAAGCTGCAGCTAAAATTCTACCATACGAGTAAATCATTGCGGAGAAAGATTTTCCTTCAAGTGTATGTTTCCAAGTTAAACCACCATCACAGGTAATAGAAATGCCGTCATCTGTTGCTACCCAAAGACATTTGCCATCCCAGGTCATATCGCCAATCGAGTTGGACTTTTGGAACAGAGAATCGGAGTAATTAATCGATACAGGCATGGCAAAAGCAGTTGAAAAAGATAATACTACTACAATAACAAGTGTCAACCATATTAATTTTAATGAATTGATAGACATTAAGTTACCTTTCAGCAATAATTTTTTCCATAAGTTCGAGAGTCATCTCCGCCGAGACATCCCATGTATACTTTCGAGCATAGATTAGTCCACCTTCTCTCAGTTTATCGCGAAGATTACTATCGGAAAGAATTTTCACAATCGAGTGAGATAAAGCATCGATATCACCATACGGATATTGCAATCCTGTTTCGTCATCCTTAACCGCATCTCTCAAACCCGGAGAATCAGCAGCTACAACGGGTGTTCCGCATGCGTTAGCCTCGGTCATCGTAAGACCCCAACCCTCTTTGGAAGACGGATTAACAACTACCCATGCTTTATTTAACCAATCAATCTTCTCATCCTCCGAAATGAATCCTAAGAACTCGATTCTGTCACATAAGTTTAGTTTTTCTGTTAGTTGTTCTAATCGTCGTTTGTCGTCTCCATCGCCTATAATAATCAATCGAGCATTCGGAATCGACTTGAAAACCGCAGGCATAGCGGAAATGAGATTGTCTACACTCTTATATTTTTTTATTCGCCCTAAATAGACAATTAACGGTGTTGAATTCTTTTCCACATCTAGAAGAACTCTATAGGTCTTAAGATCCACGGCAATGGGAATAAAGTGTAATTTTCCCGGAGGAAATCCGTGCTTCAAAAGGTCGTCCTTTGTGCTGTTCGAATAATACATTACATCGATCTTTCGATGCAATTTCAAAAAAAGTTCCTCAGCACAATAAACAATAACAGCTAACGGCAAGGAAGCTTCAAGAAATATAGCCTTACCAAAGAAATGATGAGCAATGATTAACTTCGGAAGTTTGATAAATTGTAACGAAAAAAAAGGTAATTTATTGATATTCAAAATCAGTATATCGTATTTCTCCTTGAGCAGTTTCCGCAATACGAATGGCATAATCAGGTTGAAATTGCTTCTGACTCCAGTTCGAATAACTCTTATACCACCAATAACTTCCTCCTTGACTGCACCGGGAAATCTGCATGACAGAAGAGTAACTGGATGACCCATTTTCACGATACGCTGAAAAATCTCCTGATAATGAACCTCAGCACCACCACCCAGTGGATGTTTAATATCCTGCCAATTTACCATTATAATTCGCATACGACCTCCGATTCTATATAACCACATAAAGAATGGATTATTAGAATATGAATTTCCTGAATGCGAGGAGTAAATTCGTGTGGAACAATAATCGGTATATCACAAATATCGGCTGCAGACCCACCATCTCGTCCCAGAAGACCGACAGTCGAAATTCCTAATGATGCAGCCTTTTTTAATGCATCGATTATGTTTGGACTGTTCCCGCTGGTTGAAATTGCCACGAATGCATCGTTCGATTTTCCGAGAGCTTCAACTTGCCGAGCAAAAATCTCTTTGAATCCATAATCATTTCCCAAAGCAGTTAACAGCGATGTATCCGTTGTAAGTGCAATAGCTGGTAACGGATTACGCTCAACAAGGAATTTTCCAACAAGTTCAGCAGCAAAATGCTGAGTATCCGCAGCACTGCCACCATTGCCAGCGATAAGTATTTTACCTCCAGATTTAATAACCGACGATAGCTTCACTGCTGCTTTTTTAAGCGAATCGAGAAAACTTGGATCGTTAACAATCCTTTCATGCAGCATCAATGCCTCTCTTAACTGAACCATTACATTATTTGATATTATTCCTGTCACAGATTAATAAAATAGTATGCTTAAACGTTGTGTCAATAAAATTGCCCTATATATCTAACAAATAACACAAACTTTTTATTCTAATGGTTACACATAAGAGTAAGCAATATACAAATCTGTTTGACTTTTATACTATCAGGAGTAAATTCGAACTCAATGAAATTTTCGATGCAAATAATAATCATGTCTATAATTGTAGCTATTATCGCCGGTGGATGTGCTGCCAAGACTAAGATAAAGGAACAGGTTACCGATGATATCCGTTACAATCGTGCGAAGACGTATTTCGATAACGGAAAATATGATAAAGCTCTCGAGGAACTGGATTATCTGAGATTTGGCATGTCAATTTATGCTGATAACTCTCATTTGCTCTCAGCTAAAATTCATATAATTAGGGAAGATTATCCTCTGGCAATAACCGATTTAAACACGCTTCTATCACAATATAGGCACAGCGAGTTAAAGGAAGAAGCGAGTTTTTTACGAGCGGAAGCAATGCGTTTAAATGCACCACGTGTTGAACTGGACCAAGAAGACACATACAATGCAATAGATACATACAACGAATTTCTGGAATTATATCCGTTCTCGAAATATGTAGACAGTGTGAAGGTTGGATTGGAATACTGTTATGAAAGATTAGCGCATAAGGCTTATAATGCTGCATATATCTATTACAGACTGGGTCAGGATTCATCGATTTTTATTTATGCAGATAAAGTTAGGAATGATCTTAATCTATCTAACACCGAATGGGCTTACTGGTGCTACTATCTCGAGGCTAAAGCATACTATAGATCGGAGAATTCTCAGCAAGCGGAAAAAAATATAAAATTAATACTTGAAAATTCTAATAGCGAAAAACTTAGGCTAAAAGCTAAGAAACTGTTAAAAAAAATTGAGCGAATGTAAATATTAAGTTTATTTTGTGTTGTGTCGAAAGATATATTCATCAGATTCAAATTTAACTCTGGAACAATCATATAATACTTAAGCGAGATCCTTAAATTTACTTCGATTTTCTAACAATTATCTTGACAAAAGTACACATAGACAAGATTGTATATTTAATATTAGATGATGAAAATGAAGTATAAAATTATTTTTGCAGTTTTGTTTACAGTTTTGATTATCGGTTTAGGCTGTGACGTTAAACCCACAAGTCCGAACGGTCAAAACCATAATACTAATCATGATGAGTATACCATTATAGCATATATCAGCTATATAGACGGTTTGGGTTATTGCGATGTAAAAATATGGCGAAATGTATACGATGCTCTACCTGCTAATATGGCTGTTGTTTATATTAATGACACACGATTGGAACTTTTGACAAGCAGCTCTAACTCCGATTCTGCTATTTATACAGAATTCATGTTGTATGAAACAAGTAAATTTTACAACCTTGAAATATATTGGTCAGATCAAATGATAAATTGTACAGTAATTTCACCATCAACCTATGATATCGATATATTCGAGCCACCATATGGTGGAATCTACGATGCTGGAGAGGATATTTACGTAGAATGGGAGTTTATAGGCGGAGAGCCGAATTTTGCCAGTGTGCAAATTACATCACAGCCACGATATGACGTTTATGAAAATTATACATTTCGCGGTTATGAAACAAATTTTACAATACCGGGTGAAGTAACCGAATACTATTATGGTCCTGCGACAGTCTATATAAGCGCAGCCTCACTGGAACCCATTTTCTACGCCGATTATAACAGTCAGTTTAGTATTATGTTTACCAAAGGTGTGGAAATTGATATAAGATTCTAAGTAGCTACTTTGTATAATTATTCCTGATAAATTACATCAATTATGTTTACATAGATATGAATATAGATTTTAAAACAAAACTTGCTACAATAATGGTTCTTATGCTAATATATTATGTTTAAGATTCCCGCAAACAGTAAAATGTTAATCTCTTTCGAAAATTACTCACAGAATTTGGCGGTTTTGTCCACATGTTCGCAATAGAATAACTTGAAATTTTTGCTATTACTAGCCGTGAAATGCCTGTAGATAAAAGCATCGTCACCAATGATTTTCATAGCGATAGATTTTGCAGATGCAATTCTTTCAATATCTGAGGATTCAATACTATAGAATGCTTTTTCGACAAAAGCGCCTTGTGATGTAAAATCTCGATGATTTTTGCTGCCTTCTCCTCTATAACCTACAGTTTCTCCATCAATAGTAAGCACTAACGATTCGCCCTCCCGGATGTGAAGCCATTTTTCGGAATAATATTCAAGAATCATATAATATGAAACATCGGTATCCTTGGCATTCTTCTGCAGATTCAAATATGCGTTGCCGGTAGCTAAAAAACGATCATCCGAACCCAAAAGATTGTTCCGCATTCTGTAAATTGTAACGCCGGGAATTTCATCCTCGATAACATTAACAAGATAACTAACAGAAGTACAACCTGCAAAAATTAGAGCACTGAAAATTAATAGATACAGAGTTTTATTTTTTTTCATAATAACTCCTTTTCAAAGTCCTTTGTGCCATAGATTAAATAATAAACACGCAATTGTAAATTATTTTTTCATATTTTGAAATTTGAATTCTCATATCAATTAGATAGATGTTTATATGCTTTCTTTAATTAATTATGGATTTTGTATTGTACTACCTTTAATTTTAAATTTACCTTAGATAACATATTTTAACAGTGATTCCCAATCCCTTCAATATTCTCATTACTGTGAAACTCTTCTATCGTCCAACTTCTTTCTCCCTAAGAAGAAAGGAGAGCATAAATCGATACGTTTTCTTATCCTCTCGATTATGAGAGTGTGTCTCGATAATGTCGAAACAGTCAAGGATTAAATGCATTTCGACGTCAGTTAAAACCGGATGAGAGAATGAAAAGATTCCCTAATAATCCAATCTTTCGGAAATTAATTTCGCCTGCAAAAATAGCAATAAGTAATCTCTGCCACCTGCTTTAGAGTCGGTGCCGGACATGTTGAATCCACCAAATGGATGTATATCAACTAACGCACCGGTAGATTTACGATTTATATATAGGTTTCCCACGTGAAGTTCTCTTTTAGCTCTGGCAATTCGCGTACGATTAGTAGAGTAATAGCTGCCAGTGAGTCCATAAATTGTATCGTTGGCAACTTTAATTCCTTCCTCCCAATCCTTGACACGTATAACTGAAAGAACTGGTCCAAAAATCTCTTCTTGCTCGATCCTCGCTCCTGGCTTTATATCTCCGAAAATTGTCGGTTCTATGAAGTATCCCGGTAAACTATCGGCTTTGTTACCACCCAAGAGAAGTTTCCCTTCTTCTTTTCCTATTTCTATGTAAGCTAAAATATTCTTTTCAGCTTTTTGATTTATAACAGGACCCGAGTAATACTTCCATTCCTCAGGAGTGCCTATATTTAGTGATTTAGTTAACTCGACAATACGACCAACAATACGATCGTAAACCTTATCTACAATAATCGCTCTTGAACCAGCGGAACATTTCTGCCCTTGAAAACTGAACGCAGAAGATACAATACCCTTTGCAGCATCTTCAATATCGGCTGTCTCGTCAACCAAGAGAAAATCCTTTCCACCCATTTCTGCAACAACTCGCTTTATCCATATTTGCTTGGGTGCTGTTTTGGCTGCGCGTTCCACAATATCTAAACCGACTTCCATTGAGCCTGTGAAAGCGATCATTCGAGTCTTGGGATGCTCAACTAAATGAACACCTGCAATAGCTCCCGGACCGGATAGATATGTCAATACATCCTTAGGTACACCGGCTTCCCATAGAAGTTTGGATATCTGCCATGCACAAATTGGAGCATCGGAGGACGGTTTCAATATTACTGTATTGCCCGTTACAAGAGCCGCTGAAGCCATGCCACCGGTTATCGCCATAGGAAAATTCCACGGTGGAATTACAACAATCGGTCCTATAGGGATATAGTCAATTGTATTCAGTTCATTGGGATACGGTGTAAGATCATCTCGTTTCCCATATCGAATTATTTCCCGACCGTAAAATTCGAAAAAGTCGATCATCTCTGCTAGATCAGCATAAGCCTCGATATAGTTTTTTCCAACTTCAAGAACCTGCCATGCCGAGAGTTCAAAGAATCTTTGTTTAGCAAGTTGTGCCGCACGAAGTAAAATAGTTCCTCTCTCCTCAACGGGCATGAATCGCCAAGTATCGAAACGCTTATAGGCAAGATCGACTGCACGTTTAGCTTGTTCTGGATTAGCTTTTTGGAAAATTCCGACAATTTCATCAGGATTTGAAGGATTAATAGAATTAAAAGTGTTATCTGATTTAACCTCTTCTCCACCTATAATAAGGGGGTATTCTTTGCCTAATTCTGCTCGGGCTTTGCTCAAAGCATCCTTCATTTTCTTTTGATTCTCGGGTAGGGAAAAATCGAGATAAGGTTCTGGCTTGAACGATGGAAGCATAATTTCCTCCTTATTTATAATTTTTTTATAAGTATAAATCCGTGAGGGGAAAATATTATTTAATAATCATATGAGCAAGTTTATTTGGAGAAAATTATATCAATGAAACTAATGGCTACGATTTGTATATATTTTACTCCATTTCTTCGATAAATTTTTTCTGAAATACTGTTTTTTATACTACATTTTTATTTATACGTATATTTTATTACAAGGATAAAGACAAATTTTAAAAAAGGGGAGGGAAAGATGTCGAGAATATTTTTAATTTCAGTTACATTGCTTGCATTATTAACTCTTAGTTTAGCAGTTGACACACCAATTCTTACAGCTATGCAAGAAGAGATCGCTAGAGCTTTTGATAAACTTAAAGATTCAGGAAATGCTCCGGTTTATTATATGTCTTACACAATAACCGATATTTCCAGTGTATCTTTATTGGCACAATTTGGGGCTTTGGAAAGTTATAGTGACTCTAAACGACGATATATGGACGTTGAAATTCGAGTCGGTGATTTCTCGTTGGACAATACACATCCTCTTTCAGAGTTCGATTGGAGTGGGTATTATCGGATGTTAGATATTCCCACAACTACAAGTCTTGAAGATGATATAGATGTGATAAAGCATAGGCTATGGTTGGCAACCGAGGAGAAATTTAGATCCGCTCAGGAGGATTATATCAAAGTTCTGGGTGATGTTAAGGTAAAAGTAGAACGAGATGACACCTCCGGGGATTTCTCGTCTATCGAACCTGAAACGTACATAGGTGAAATTGTTAATTTGGAAATAGATAGCACAACCTGGGTAGACAAAATCAAGAAATATTCCGAAAAGTTTATCGCCAAAGATTTTATACTTAGCTCAAGTGTAAGAATCCGAGTAAACAATACCATTAGATATTTCGTCACTAACGAGGGCACAAAAATAAGAATTAGCGAACCAAGAGTTCTCTTAAGTATTTATGCATCCACGAAAGCGGATGATGGTATGTCGATGTATAATTACGAGAGCGTTATCGGAGAATCGTTATCCGATCTACCATCAGATGAAGTTGTATTCGCAAAGATAGATACTATTCTCTACAACCTTGAAATCCTTCAAAATGCACCGATTGTTGAACCATACACAGGTCCAGCCATACTGAAAAGCAAAGCCGCAGGTGTGTTCTTTCATGAAATTTTTGGACACAGAGTTGAAGGTCATCGCCAAAAGGATGAAAATCAAGGTCAGACATTTACTAAGAAAGTTGGCAAGGAAATTCTGCCAGATTTCATTTCTATATACGACGACGCATCGATGGAAAGATACAATGGAACATTTCTAAATGGTCATTACAAATACGATGATGAAGGTGTTAAATCGAGAAGTGTCCAAGTGGTTGAGAATGGTATTTTAAGAAATTTTTTAATGTCTCGCAATCCCCTCAATAATTTCCTGCAGTCTAATGGTCATGGAAGAAAGCGTCACGGTTATGATTGTGTCGCAAGACAGGGAAATTTGATTGTTGAGTCGAATAAGACAATGCCTTTCGACAAGCTTAAGAAAGAACTAATTAAAGAGGTTAAAGCACAGGGAAAGGAATGGGGTCTGATATTCGACGATATCTCTGGAGGATTCACAATGACAATGCGTTATACTCCTCAGGCATTCAAAGTTATTCCTCTGAGAGTCTGGCGTGTCTATGTCGACGGTAGACCGGACGAACTCGTCCGCGGCGTCGATATTGTAGGCACACCATTGACATCGTTTAGCAAGATTATTGCTACAGGAGATGACATTAAAGTATTTAACGGGTATTGCGGTGCAGAGTCAGGAATGATTAATGTCTCAGCGGTTTCACCTTCGATTCTTGTTTCTCAAATCGAGGTTGAAAAGAAATACAAATCCAAAGACAAACCACCAATCCTCGATCCACCTGAACGTCAATAGGTAATTTTAGCAAATAAAATTAAGGAGTATAAAATGAAATATAGGAACATTAGATTAGGAACGCTTCTATTTATTGTATTAGCGTTACTATTTGGCTCGACATCCGGACAAAAATTATACACAAACACCGACAAGATACTCATGAAAGCTCTAACCGATGAACTCGATAGGTCGATTGAAAAACTTAAGAGCGAGGATTTAGAAGCTGCATATTTCATTTCTTATGGTTTAATTGACAGCAAAAAGCTGGTTATAGGTGGATCCTTTGGCAGCATTCTATACATTTCAGACTCGCCTTCTCGAGAATTATCTATGGATATTCGAATTGGCGATTATGAACTTGATAACTCATATTTTGGGGATGCTCGCGCTGCTTCAAGAATTCTAACTGGTGGTGTTGGATACAAAAGAGATGTAACAATTGAAGACGATTATAATGCTATACGCAGGGATATTTGGCTTATCACCGATGATGAGTTTAAAAATGCGCACGAAGTATTCAACAGCAAAAAAGCCGCGCTCGAGGTTGCAGCAGAGAAAAAAGAGAAACCAGACATGACTAAGGAAGAGACGCACACATATTCTGAGCCACCTTTGGAATGGGATATCGATTCAGTTCTATGGAAAGAACACGTTAAAAACGTCTCGATGGTTTTAAAGAATTATCCATATATAAGAAATTCAGAGGTTGAATTTTTATCTGGTTATAGGAGACAATATATTGTTAACTCGGAAGGAACCAGAATTATCCAAAATAAAATTACCTCGCGGTTTATTATTTCCGCTACTGTGCAAACCGAAAACGGCGTTTTGCTGACCGATAACCGAAGCTTTAATTGGATCGATCCAGCAGATTTTCCACTTGAAACCGAGTTGATGGCTGCAACCGACGACCTTGCATTGTATCTAAAGGAACTTTCTGAAGCGGACACAATAGATTACTATATCGGACCTGTACTCTTCGAGGGTTCCGCATCCGCTGAGATTTGGTTGGCAATGGTTGGCGAAAAAGTTTCCGCTTTAGAGATGCCGATGATCAGCGACGAAGGTATGAAAACGACTCTGCAAGCACTAATGCCGGAGACATTCTCCAGCAGAATCGGTCAAGTGATACTGCCAAAAAACATTTCGGTATATAACGATCCTACTGTAACCAAAATTAACAATGTCGAATTACTTGGTAGTTACAAATTCGATAACGAAGGAATACCCTCAAGAAAAGTCGAGCTAATCGATAAGGGCAAAGTAACAGGTATGCTTCTTCACAGGAAGCCATTTAAGGATTGGGATAAGTCTACTGGAAGTGCGAGAATAGGACATTTAGGTGTATTTAGCATGCCGTATATAGGCAATTTATTTATTAAATCGGATAAGAATGTAGAGCACAAACAACAATTGAAACAACTCAAGAATCTTTGCAAGAAGCAAGGACTCGATAAGGGATACATTGTGCGAAGAATTTTTCGTCCTTTAACACAATCCGAGTTAACACAATCGTTAAGAACCACATATATGGCTTACAGCAGAGGACAAAAAAAGGAGTTTGCTGCACTCCCTATCGAGATATACGAGGTCGATATTAAAACCGGCAAAGAGAAGCTTGTAAGAGATACTAAGTTCTCAAATCTTGGAACTAGATCGTTAAGAGATATTGTATCCACAAGTGCGAAGTCAGGGATATATAACCTCAATGTTTTTCAAAACTTCTTAATGCTTCCCATCTCAATAATTGCTCCCGATGTACTGTTTGAAGAAGTCGAGATTGTGCACAACCCGGGTCAAAAAAAGAAAGAACCTATATTGACAAGTCCAATGATTGGTGATTAAGTTTTTTGATAAATAAATATCTTATTCCCTTCTGTTCTAAGTCTCCTTGCTAAGGAGAAAAGGGAGTGTAAAACTAGACCTTATTATATCCTTGGTGATTCCGAAAAAATCGGAATCGGGTGAAGAGCTATAAATCGAGTTTTGGTGGTTTTTCGGATTCGCGGATTTCGCGATTGGCTTTTTTTAAGGTCATCGAATGCTTCGATTTGCGATGGTGGATATTTGCCGGTCTTGTCCTTGAAGATGACATTATACGCCCGTTTTGAGTTGAACGGCGGGTCGAGATAAATTAAATCCACCGATTCATTCGGGAATATACTTCCGAAGAATCTTCAGGTTGTCGCCGTAATAGAGGGTATTATGAAAATTAATAATTAAATCCTTCTCAATCAAAGGTAATTTGTACGATTTTGTTTGGCTTTATTTTAAAAGCAAATGGTTCCTGTGTATATTCACAAGTTTTTTTCCATTTAAGCCAGTTTTTCACAAAGAATTCTATCCATCCCCATCTGTCTGGTTTAGGTGTGATATCTATGAAAAGAATGGAAACATTACTATCAATAATTGCTTTTGCTTCCTGGGGTTGCTTTTTTATTTTCTTGTCGTTTGTGATGAAAATCCACCCTCCTTGCCCAATCTTCGGAATTAGTTCTGTATCTTCCATACCGGTACCGAAAACTTCTTTCACACTATCAAGTTTTTCACCAAAAGCTCTGAACCCTTTAGCAATCACACAGGGTAGATTTTCATCAAGTATAAACTTCATCTTTTTTCATAACCTTTTGCTCGAAAGCAATCGCAGCTTTAACTTCAAATACCTTAATACCAAATAAATTTGCAACACTTGTGAACGAACGTTCAGCAATATAACTATCATAAAGTGTTTCTGTATCAATTCGCGTTCTATTAATCCTAGGTGCTCCGAATGCGACTTTTGGGTCTATAACAACTGGCATTTGTTTCCCCATTGGCCACCATCTCATGGCAAATTCTGTCTGGTCATCGAAAACAACATCATCGAGGAATTTTTCAATGAATTCTTTGATTACATATTGCCTTTCGACCAATTGGATTAGTTGCGTATTCCCTGTTATTTCACTGATTTTCATGAATATTTTTTTTCTATCGGTCGAGAATTTCCTATAAGCAAATGGATGTGTTGTACTTAGGATTTGTGCTGCTTCTCTATATGCCCTGCGTATCTCTATTAGGTTCAATCCTCGCTTTCTAAATTCTTTTACGAACATTAGCTCGATCAAGCTGAGGAACGAAACCGCAAATTTTTTATTCAAGACGGGTAAGTCTATATTAACTACGGGTTTCGTTTGGCTCTTTTGTTCAGTTTTTCTTTTCTTAAATGAGTAACCTTTCACCCACCTTGAAACTGTATTGTAGTCAAGATCAACAAGTTTCGAGGTTTGAGGTATGGTATAAATTCCTTTTCCAATAATATCTGTGTTCATCTTCTCCTCCTTTTTCACATCTCATTTATTTTCTTTTTCTTTGCTTACACTTATAAATAAAGTATAAAATCAATTTGCGCAATGCGAAATAAATATGTCTGAACCGCGAATTACGCAGATTTGTGGATTAACTAGGATTTCAACCCATGCTCGCCTTGCTCGTAGTTTCTCTCGTTAGTCGGAATCGGGTGAGGGGGTATAATTAAAGTTGTTTATAATATCCTTCAAATATCGATCCTATAATCATAACTAAAAACACAGTAATATATTCAGTTATTGCATCATATATGTGCGACTAAGGCTTCAATCCATCCATCTGAAGAAAATTTGAAGTATTCATTCTCATCGGTTCGCAGTTGCTCCATGTATTTCATAGTGTAGGACTCGATCACATCTCCATCGTATCTTGCGAAAATTCTACCAAGCTGTGCAGCTGTTAGGTTTGTTATCTTGTCCAACTTACCTTGAATTCGCATAAGCTCGAATATATCGATCGCTATCGACCTATAGTATCGACTTATATGTTTATATGGGACAAGATATTCTATTATAAATCTGTTAATACCCTCAGCAGACTTAAAAGACCGGATAATACTATCAATCTGTTCTATACTTACATAGTAGCTTATTCCTTCCATAAGGATAATCGATGGTATATCTCGCTCATAGCCTGAGCTTATTAACAATCGAGATATATCATCCGATGTTATATCACCAGTTATGCACGAAATTTTACTTGCGAGATTCGGTGCAACTTCTTTGTATAGATGGTTTTTCTGCTCCATTCCAGCTTCATCGATCTCGAAAATTTTCTTCACCCGATCAAAATGATTTTCAAGAATGCACAACGCCATCGGTGACTTACCTGCAGCAAGAATTATCAACTGATAAATTTTATTGTTCTCAACCGCTTCCTCTGCTATCGGTTCAGATTGCGATTCAGTTAAATCTAGGTTTGGAAAAGGATTAGCTCGTACACAAGTCGGACATTCGATTCTTTCTTCCTCTTCACCCACTAATATATTTTCAATTAAAAACTGCATAAAGAATTTTCTGTTAAGTAGAACCTGTGCATACCAATCGCAAATTTCGTCGCATTCCCTAAGTAGTTTTTCACCAGATGACAGATCAAGTCTAGCCATGAATTCTGCAGCGACACCGTGATTATATAGACTCTTTGCCCAACTCATAACCAACGCAGCTGTAGGTTCTAACTCAACTACATACATATATTTACCTCCATACATAAATTAGAACTCTAAGTGCAAAATTTAATGCTTTCCGATGCAAATCCACAATGTTTCATATTACTTAAAGATGAATACTAATAAAAGTTCAAAATTAATAGAAATATTTTCATTATGCAATTATCTGGACGATCGATCCCTATATTTTTTGATGCATTTACTATATATCGATGTTATGTAGTAATATCAAATCTAAATACTGAAATTTCAGACTCAATTTGTATATAATCACTTTTTCGTTGCATACGTATGTATTTGTGCCATTGTGAGCGAAACAATAATCGCTACAGCACCCACAAATTCTATACCTCTCATTCCCTGACCTATAGTTAGCCATGCAAATGATGTAGCGAAAATTGGTTCGGCAATATATATAAACGATGCTCGTGCGGATGTAGTGAATCTTTGTGCATACATCTGCATACTTAATGCACCAACAGATGCAATCACGCTTAGATATAACAAACCTAATAAGCTCGATATGTGTATCGAAAACATTCTCGGTCTTTCAAACATCATCCCAACCGCGGAACCGATCGCAATTGTTGCGAACTGAATAATTGTCAGCCATTTCCAATCCGATTTTGAAGTATATATCTGTATGCCGACAATCTGAAAAGCATAACTAAGAGCAGATAATAATGTTATTTTATCTCCTATGTTTATTTCCCTAATCGAGTTAGCGACACCTGAAATAGCCCACAGCCCAAATACAGCTGGAATAAGTGCGATGAATATTCCCGCAGGAATTCTCTTTCGTTCCCAGATAATTGATACAAATGGTATAAATAACACAAAAAGCGAAGTTATAAATCCACTTTTGGCTGGAGTAGTATAAACTAACCCAATTGTCTGGAATGCGTATCCTGCAAAGGCTGCAAAGCCAATTATTAGACCTCCAACAAGTTCGTTTCTGGAAGGAAAACGTTTCGGTCGAAACACAATAAGCGCGAGAAACGCTGCAAGCACAAATCTAATTGTTAGCAACACAAAAGGGGAAGTTTCGCTTTGACCCGTTAGAAGAACTTTTATCACAACAAATGTAGAACCCCAAATGGCAGTAGTGATAAGCAAAAGGGTTTCTGCCCCAGACTGCTTTTTAAAAAATCCGATACCTTCTTTCATTTCAAACCTATAGTGTTCAATAAATGATGTATATCTTTATTGTTTGTAGAATATTGTTAAAAACACAAAATTGCACTATAAAAACTTTCACACTTTTATCAATCTCTATAATTAGATTTAATATGAGTTAATATGAAACAGATTTCATGAAAAGTTTCACTTGCCAAATTGTTTGGAACATATAGTTTTCAGTTTCTGGGGCGGATAGCTCAGCCAGGTGAGAGCACCTGCCTTACAAGCAGGGGGTCGGAGGTTCGAATCCTCT
>CAZLTJ010000010.1:0-18696 GCA_964562425.1 uncultured bacterium | reverse complement strand
CAGCCAGGTGAGAGCACCTGCCTTACAAGCAGGGGGTCGGAGGTTCGAATCCTCTTCCGCCCAAGATTTTAATATCCACAAATTCATCTTAAATCAAAGCACTAAATCAACAAACCAAGAACCGATACTCTTACAGAGATTCAAACAATAAAATCCAATTCAGAAATTATCCTTCTAAAATGGATTTCTAAATGTAAATTAGACTGATTTTATGCATCAATAATAGGAGTCTATGTGCTACCCGTAAAGATAAATGGGATTCTATTCAGAAAAATCCGCTTTCAGGAAAGCAGTTTGATAGTCAACGCAATCACCGAGAAAGGAACACTTCGATCGCTGTTGTTTAAAGGAGCATTGAGACGTAACACCAAACTTTCCAATGAGTTATTGCCCTTTGCGGTGCTGAAATTTACATATTATCCCAAGGGAAGTAAAAATATTTACATAGCCTCACAAGTAGAACTTGTTGAGGATTTTGAGTTTATAAGAGAGAGCGGATATTACGTTCAAGTTGAAATAGCTAAACTAGTTAAAAACGCAACGCGACTTTTAACCTCGGACTCCGAGAATCCTGAGATTTATTCCGTAATTGTTGAAATGCTTCGCAAATGGCGAGAACATGAAAATGTAAATCTACATTTACTTAAAGCGGGATTTATGCTTAAAATATTAACTTTCTCGGGATTTAGACCAACAATTTCAACCTGTGCAAACTGTGGTGCATCTATTTCAGAAAGCAAACAGATATTCTTTTCACCCTCAGCAGGAGGTTTCGTATGCGATGCTTGTCCTCCTCCATCAGATTCATTTTCATCAAATTTTAAGGATTCACTCGTTATGGGTAAGCTTCTTTCGCAATCATTTGACCGATACATCGAAATAGTAGTTAGAAATCCAAAAAGAATTCATGAATTTGTCGAAAGATTCTGGATGTATCATGTCAGCGAAAAATTCGATATTCAATAAGAATAAGACAAATAAAAATATCTCGAATAAACTGAGAAAGAAATTCGTTCGCATTAGGATAACAACAGACGGGATAAATAGAAGGTTTTTTTGCGTCTTGATGAAAAATCACAGAATAAAAATTCGTAAGAATTATAAATAATCACGTAGCTTATAAAATGTCATGAAATGTTAAAGTATTGCTATTTCTAAATTATTTGATAATTCCTTTCCCGTAATCAACTACTGCTTCATTGACATTTTGTTCGATTTTGTTTTTTTTAATCTGTGATCAGTAATAATGTTTGGTTAGGTTGATAATGTTATGATTGAAAACAATTATAAAATACTCATTGTAGAGGATAATAAACGCCAACTGGATACATATGTGGAAATTCTCTCAGGTCATGGCGAAATTGTAACTTGCTCGAGTGGGGAAGATGCAATCAAAGTAATGGACGACAAGCTTGCGGTTATTGTTACCGATTTGATGTTGTCTGGTGAAATAAATGGTCTCGAGGTTTTAAAAAATGCTCTAACAAAATTTCCTGATACTCCTGTAATATTGGTCACTGGTCATGCCACAGTAGAAACTGCATTGGAGGCAATGAAATCAGGAGCTTATGATTATCTTGTCAAACCGATCGATATACAGCGTCTTAGGATTCTTGTGGATAAAGCTATTGAACGATATAGTATTGCTTCGGAACGAAACAGACTTCTCAGAGCTATCGAGGAAGAAACACTATTTATGGGAATGGTTGGGAACAGCGAAGAAATGCAAGATGTTTTTCGGAAACTTACTGCTGTTGGTCCGACTTATGCAACTGTGCTTATTATGGGAGAAAGTGGTACTGGTAAGGAACTTGCCGCGGATGCCATTCACAAGCTATCCAAACGAAATGGTGAAATTATAAAGCTAAATTGCTCCGCTATTCCCGAACATCTATTGGAATCTGAATTGTTCGGATATGAAAAAGGTGCATTTACAGGCGCAACAAAGCGTAAGCCTGGCAAATTTGAGTTAGCTAATGATGGCACGCTATTTTTAGATGAGATTGGGGATATGCCATTAACTCTTCAATCAAAGCTGCTCAGAGCATTAGAGACCGGGATTATAGAACCTCTGGGTAGCACTACACCAATACAAATCGATGTGAGAATTATCTCCGCTACGAATCAGGATTTGCTTAAGCTAATTAACAGCGGAAAGTTCCGACAAGATCTATATTACAGACTTCGAGTGTTTTTGTTAGAAATTCCACCACTGAGAGAACATCCAGACGACATACCGCTGTTTATATCATACTTTTTAAAACAAATAAGCATAAAATTGGGAAAGGGCTTTTCGGGAATTTCTCCAAAAGTTCTCAAGACTTTGAAATCGTACGAATGGCCTGGAAATGTTAGGCAACTACGCAATGCGTTAGAAGAGATGGCTATCCTATCTCAAAACGATATAATAGACATTCTACCATCATTTATCGATGAGAGTACTATTCGACTAAAATTTTCTGGGAAAACAATGGACGAAATCGAATTTGAAGCAATCGTTCATGCATTGGGAAAAACCGATGGCAATCGCACAAAAGCTGCGAAACTATTAGGCATAGGTCTTCGCACATTGTATCGCAAGATTGAGAAGTATAGGATCGAATAATTTAGCACAATAATATTCTCTATTTATCGATATTATAATATCATATATTTTTTTCCAAATTAAATGTATACTAATGTCTGTTGAATATATAAGCTGTATGGCCGATATAAAGCGAATTGCAGTTTGCAGAACTACTAAACAATATAAATAATATCTCTTTATGCGACTTCTAATTACTTCACATGGAACAGTGAAGATTCGATCTTTTCAATAAGCCTTGCAACTTCTCCGCTTTTGGTGGGTATAACTTTGCATGCATGAACTACTGTTGCATGGTCTCGATCACCGAAAAATTTCCCGATGTGAGATAGGGAAAGATTGGTGAATTTTCTAGCCAAATACATTCCAATTTGTCGAGCGACAGCTATTTGTTTTGTACGCTTGCGACTTCTAATAAGCTCTGGAGAAATTCCTATATGCTCAGATACTACGTTCATAATGTCGTTAAGATTAATATCCTTTATCTTAGATTGAAAATCGGGAATATTGCGTTGAATAATATCGATCGCAAGGTCAAGAGATATCTCTCGTCCTTGAATAGAAGAATATGCCAGCAATCTAATTAACGATCCTTCAAGCTCACGGATATTTGATGTAACATTCTGAGCAATATATGACAATACATCATCTGGTATTTCAAAACCATCCGACTCCGCTTTTTGCCGCAAAATGGCAACACGGCTCTCATATTCAGGAGCTTGAAGGTCAACCAGAAGACCCCATTCGAACCTAGAGCATAAGCGTTTCTCTAAACCCTTAATTTGGGACGGTGGGACATCGGATGTGAGTACAATTTGTTGTCCTCTCTGATGAAGTGCGTTAAAGATATGAAAAAACTCGTTTTGAATTGTCTCCTTGCCTGTAAAAAATTGTACATCATCCACAAGAAGTACATCGGAACGACGGAAATACTCCTTAAAACTACCGGTGCTTTTATTCATAAGCGATTTTACAAATCTATCAGTGAATCTTTCGGAGCTTATATATCTAACAACTTTTTCAGGTTTGTTATCTCTAATGAAATTACCTATTGCCTGTAAAAGATGTGTTTTACCAAGACCTACGCCGCCGTATACATATAGAGGATTGTATCTTGTTTTCCCAGGTGCCTCAGCAATCGCTATTGCAGCAGTGTATGCCAGACAATTGAAATCACCAACGACAAAGGACTCGAAATTGTAACGTGGGTTTAATGTGGTATTTTCATCAAAAGGTTTATCTTCAATGGGTTCATTGTTAAGCGAAATTATTTCAAACTGTTTATGTTCGTTAATACGATATGCAATTGAGATATTTAAGGTTTTACCTGTGACAGTTTCTGCAGTTTTAGTAATAATCGAGGCATAGTTTTGGGCCAACCAATCTGCTATAAACTGAGTTTCGGTCAGTATAATTAATTCACTATCCATCAAACTCAGCTGCTTAGTCTTTTCGAACCATGCTCTATATGAAACTGGGTTAATCTTTTTAGATAAAATTTTCAAACAATCAATCCAAACCGACTCAGTGTGATTCATAATATTCCTCACTTTACAACAGCAATATCTGAATTATCAACAACTGTTGATAACTTATAACAGGTTCATATACAAAGTGTTAGCTCAATAATTGGAGGCAAATGTTAATAATTTTTCTGCAAGTATTAAAAAACATATATGAGGATTCCAACCTAAATAATATTCGAAAGGGCTAAAATCGTAAAATGCTTGTTGGAAATCACAGAATTTGCACACCCCCCTATTTGTTATTAACAATATAGATTGGGTATTTATGTGTCAAGTTCGAAATAATCGATTTTTTAACTGCTTGAAAACCATAGATAATTCTGGGATTTGCTTGAAAAAAACTTTAATGCACCAACTAATTATGAACGGTTCAAAAGACTGCAAAATCGTTTTTGTAAGCTATTAGAATTAAGCAGCTAATAAACTGTTAAGAACCTGGAATTTAAGTGCTTATAAATGTTATTTACTTATGATTCAAGGATTTACATTTAAACAGTTGTTAGGTAGTATTTATCTATCGTTATGTAAAACTACGTAAATTTAATTGTAAATATACTTTTACATAGATATATATGTTGAATGAACCTTGAAAGCTACATAATCGAATTCATGCTGCATATAAAAAAGGAACGAAAATTAGCCAATGGAACAGTTGAAAATTACTGTCGAGACCTCGAGCGTTTCCTTGAATTTCTTAGAGAAGAATATCCAGAGGGTATCGAGGATGTGTCACAGATCGATTTATTTGTTTTACGGGCATTTTTATCGAGCTTAAGACACGGCAAACTTTCTATTAACACTATACATATAAAAATCGCTTCTATTCGAGCGTTCTTCAAATTTCTGTTTAGGATTGGCGCTATAGAGATTAACAATGCAAAATACCTTAAGCTTCCAAAAGCAACCAAAAGATATCCCTCCTTTCTCGATATGGCTCAAGCTCAAAAAGCATTAGAACTGCCAAACACTGAAACATATTTAGGCATACGTAACTTAGCAATTCTTGAGGTTTTCTACAGCACAGGAATACGTCGAGCAGAATTAATTGGCTTGAATGTCCACAGTGTAAATTTAGAAAATATGCGAATTAAGGTTTTAGGGAAGGGAAACAAGGAGCGAATAGTATTATTCGGGGAACATGCTAAAAAAGCTCTCTTGGATTATTTATCGCTCTCTCGACCTAAACTTTCAAAACTAAAATCGGAAGAAGCTTTGTTCTTGTCTACTCATGGTAGAAGACTTTCGCCCAAAGAGGTGCATAATATAGTTACAAAATATCTATCCCAGATTACCGATGATAAGAGCAGTCCTCATGTACTGCGTCACTCGTTCGCTACTCATTTACTCGAAATGGGTGCGGATCTAATTTCAATTAAAGAACTTCTGGGTCACGAGAATGTCGCTACAACTCAGATATACACACATGTTACAATAGAACATCTTGTTAAAGTTTATGACAAAGCACATCCAAGAGGCAGAGGAGAGAAGCCTTTTTTTGAAAATGAGAGCAAAGAGGAGGAACCGAAAACTAAACAAGAGGATTCTTAACTAAAAATTAAATCATTTCCAAATAATTGTATGAACAAAGAAGTTATAATCTATGAAGCGTAATCGATTAAATATTATAATTTCTATCTTCGATACCAAGGAATTCGTGAGCTAAAGCTTTAACAAGTCTAACATTGCACCATTCCCCTGGTTTTAGGTTGCTCTTAAGCTTAATCATCCTATCGATTTGCGGAGCATCCTCCTCCATCCGAGCTATAACAAATCCCTTACGAATTGTCTGTCTTTCAATTAGTGCTCTAAATACTTTTCCAACCATCGATTTATTGCGCTTAAGTATAATTTCATCTTGAATTATTTCAAGTTGTTCTTTACGAAGAGAAGCTATATCCTGTGGTATTTGGTTGGGCATCGAGGATGCTGGTGTATCCTCCTCTAAAGAATACTGAAAAACACCAACATGAGTAAATTCACCACGGGATATGAAATCGTATAGCTTTTCAAAATACTCGTCGAATTCCCCCGGAAAGCCGACTATAAAAGTTGTCCGTAAAGTAATCCTATTCTTGACTGAATTCAGATTTTCAAAGATCTTTTCAATGTCCTCTGAGGTGTATTTTCTATTCATACTATGCAATATTTCATTATCGAAATGCTGAAATGGAATGTCGAGATATTTTGCAATTTTGGGTAAGTCGCTTATAGTCTGTATCAACTCAGGCGTAACGCCTTTAGGATGAGCATACATGATTCGGATCAGAAAATCCCCCGGTATGTCATCGAGCTTGTGCAGCAATCTTATAATGTTGTATCCCTTTCCCAGATCTTTTCCATAGGCAGTTATATCCTGAGCAATAAGAATTAATTCCTTATAGTTCTTTTCTATAAGAAATTTCGCTCGACGAAGGATTTCCGATTCTGGGAGACTTCTAAACGGACCACGGATTTTCGGTAAAATGCAATAAGAACAATGATTATCGCAACCCTCAGCAATTTTCAAAAAAGCATATGGGAATGTATCCGGTTTGTGAAATGTGGGATTACAAACTGCGAATTTATCAGGAATGCATACCACCTTGGATCTGCTACCGTTAAGTCTTTTGAAAGCATCGATTGTCTGCTCGAGGTCTGAATTACCGAATATACCGTCAACTTGCGGAAAAAGATCGAGTAGTTTTTTCCCTTCTCGCTGTGGCCAACATCCAAGCATGAAAAGCTTCTTTTCTGGGAATTTCGTTCGAATTTCTCCGAGTTTTTGAATAGCTTCGGTGGATTCAAATCTTGCATCTTTGATAAATGCACATGTATTAACAAATAAGAAATCCGCATCGTCGGGATGCTTCACACTCTTATAATTATATTCTTCTAGTTTGTTTATCCAAAGCTCGCTATCCACATCGTTCTTTGGGCAACCTAAGGAAAGAAAATAAAATTTCTTACTTTCACTCTCCATAATCCGTAACTTGCAAAAGGAAACGTAGCTAATGACTCATACATCCTGCAACCATAAAAGTGAATACCAGGTTTATTAACATTAAAAAACGCAATATGCCAAGATATCAGGCACCATTGCGATACAACTCATAATAACTACCTCGCGTGATTTCCACCTCAATATAACTTGCTAAAAAACAATTCTCAATATCAGCCTTGCTAAAAACCACATCAGTTAAGTTAAGCTATCCACATCCTTTAAAAAAGAAATGGCGGGGGAAGGATTTGAACCTTCGACCTCCGGGTTATGAGCCCGGCGAGCTACCAGACTGCTCCACCCCGCATCAGATTTGCATATTATCCACATTTCTACTTAAGTCAAGGATATTTTATAAAGAACCATTTATGTGAAAAAAAACTTGCCTATTTTTATAAACAAACGAAATTAGAGCTCTGTGAAAGGAGAATAAGATGAGCGATCAAATAATGAGAAAAGTCGAGAAACCTTATTTGCGAGATGATATCCCCGATTTCAAAGCTGGAGACACATTAAAAATCTCTTACAAAATTATCGAGGGAGAAAAGACAAGAGTACAACAATATCAAGGAATATGTATCGCCAGAGATGGCTCAGGTACAGGAGCGACCTTTACCGTCCGCAAAATTGCTTCAGGAAACATTGGTGTTGAGCAAATTTTCCCTCTTAACTCACCACTCATTACGAATATTGATGTCCTAAGACGAGGTCGGGTTAGGAGAGCAAAGCTTTATTTTCTTAGGCATAAAATTGGCAAAGCTACAAGGATCAGGGAGTTACGAACCCACAAAGGCAAAGCAAAGTCGTAAAATTGCATATATTAATAAGATACTAATAACAATGCAGTTTTACTAAAAACAGAAATACAATTCTCTCATTGAAAAATACAGGTGCTGAAAAGTACCTTTTTTATTTCGGTAACGGAAATATTGTTTTATTTTCACTAATAGATTTAACAGGAGAATGTAATGGGACTGCTGGTAGGTGTGGATGAAGCAGGACGAGGACCGTTAGCGGGTCCTGTTGTTGCTGCAGCAGTCGTTATAGAAAACGGAAACTACCCCGATTCGAAATCAATTTCACATAAGAAAAGACTGGAACTCTTTGAAATAATTATGGTCAAAGCGCAATGTGTTTCAATTGCCGCAGTTTCTCCTTCAATTATCGATGCTCTCGATATTCGGAAAGCAAGCCTTCTCGCAATGAGACGTGCTATTGAAGAACTTCCGGAAACTCCCGAACTGGTCTTGATCGACGGTCGAGATATAATTCCTGGACTTGTAATAAATCAAAAAGCCATTATTGGCGGCGATAGGATTATTCCGTCCATAGGCGCAGCTTCTATCATCGCCAAAGTTGCTCGAGATTGTTTGATGTGCAGCTTCGATGAAATTTTCGAAAATTATTATTTCTCTTCACACAAAGGATATCCAACAAAATATCACTACAAAGCGATCGAAAATCACGGCATTCGTTCAATCCACAGGTTCAGCTTCCGACTTAGATAAAGTACCCTCAACAACGACGGTTATTTCGCCAAGAATTTCTATTGAGTTGAAATGCTCGATTAGCTCTTCTATCGTACCCGAGACTGTTTCCTCATGTATCTTTGAAATTTCCCGAACGACCGAAATTCTCCGACAGCCTAATATTTGCAGTGCGTCATTCAGGAATTTCAAAAGTCTTTTTGGAGATTCATAGAATATTAGAGAATATTTTATATCAGAAATTTTTCTTAGAAGCTTTCTTCGGTTTTTCGCAGTGGATGGTGCAAAACCTAAAAACAAAAATTTGTCTGATCGCAACCCAGACATAACAATTGCAGGAATAAGAGCAGTAGGTCCGGGAAGTGCTGTAATTGAAAAACCAGCATGCAATATTGCTCGAATAATACTTGCTCCGGGATCAGAAATTCCCGGTGTACCAGAATCGGTAATATAAGCGATTTTAATTCCTCTTCCTAATTTCGAGAGAACCTCACTAACTCTCGCTCTTTCATTGTGAGAATGAAGAGATATCAACGGCTTTTTGATTTTTATATGACCAAGAAGTATCATTGCCCGACGCGTGTCCTCACAATATATCAAATCTACTGTAGAAAGCGTATCGACAGCTCTCTGTGTAATATCGCTGAGATTGCCTATAGGCACTGGAACAATAAAAAAATTAGCTTCATTTCCACGGAAAATTTTCATCTATAATACTCCAAATTTCTACAATTTACCTATGATATCCTTCTATCAAAGATTTTTCCAGCTTGCGATACTTAACTTTGTTTTCTTTCTTTATAAATATAAAAAGGAGGGAATATGAATTTAGATGGAAAAGTCGCATTAGTAACTGGTGCGGCAAGAGGAATAGGTGCAGAAATTGGTAAATATCTGGCATCTTTAGGAGCTAAAATTGCATTGGTGGACATTTTGGAATTAGAAATGAAAGCCAAAGTTGCTGAAATTACAGCATCAGGCGGAACAGCCGAATGTTTTATTTGCGATGTAACCGATTGGGACTCGGTGCAACGAACTGTCAAAGATATCGTCGAGAAGTTCGGTAGTCTGGACTTTTTAATTAACAATGCAGGAATAACACGGGACAATCTTGTGCTTAGGTTAACACCGACAGATTGGGACATTGTGCTGAGCGTAAATCTTAAGGGTGCTTTTTTATTAACCAAAGCTGCTGTACGTCCAATGATGAAAAAGAAATACGGGAAAATTGTGAACATATCGTCAGTTATAGGGCTTTTTGGCAATCCAGCTCAGGCAAATTATGCATCATCTAAAGCAGGATTAATCGGTTTGACGAAGAGTGTGGCTAAAGAGTTTGCTGCCAAGGGCATACGATGTAATGTTGTCGCACCGGGATATATCGAGACCGAGATGACAACTAATCTTCCGCAAAAGGCAATCGACCAGTTCCTATTATCCACACCTCTGGGTTATTCTGGTAAGCCAAAGGATGTTGCCGCAGTTGTGGCATTTCTTTGCTCATCCGAAAGCGATTACATTACCGGTGAAGTAATCCGTGTGGACGGTGGAATGGCTATGTAGGTTCTCAAATTATTAATAAATAATAGGGAATTTTTAACAAATGAATAATCCTCGAGATGAACTTAACGAAGAGCAGCGAATAGCTTCTCAAGCTCACGGTTTTACGTTAGTAACGGCTGGCGCAGGGACTGGGAAAACAAGGATCTTGGCAAACAGATTCATTAATTGTATCGATGAATTGCTATCCTCTGGCAAATCGCCTACCGAGGCTGTTTGTGATATTTTTGCTGTAACATTTACGGAAAAAGCCACAGCCGAAATGGTGGAACGCGTTAATAGGATTATATTCGAGAGAGCTATAAAAGAAGATAATCCGCAATGGTTCGATGTTTATCGGGCTCTCGATGTTTCTCAGATTTCGACAATACATTCCCTTTGCCAAAGAATCCTTTCTACACATCCATTTGAAGCGCAAGTGGATCCTGACTTAACAATACAACCAGAAATTCACGAATTGAAAGACTTCACACGGGATTTCCTCGAGAGTGTTATCAGGGGAAACATATCAAAAGAACTAAGAATCAGATTGTATAAACTGTTGGAGATGAACCAATTCTATAGTATCACACGATTATTGCCGAACTTGTTTAAAAAACGAAATATTTACTATGAACACATCGTTAAACTCGCGGAGGAGACTCCAGATGAACTCGGTAAGACGTGGACTGACTACTTAGAATTGGGAAAAAAGCTCGAGGAAATCCAAGCAATAGCACGAGAAATCGAACCACAAGTGAATGTTCTAACTGGGAAAACTCTGGAAAAAGCGAGTAAAGCTCTTACGCTTGTTCTATCGTGGAGTTCAATTCCGAGTGAGGATCGGATCGAGGAAGTTCTGAGTTCGCTGAAAGGACTCAGATCAAAGAAAGATAACTCTCTTATCGAAATGTTAAAAATGCTTAAAGAAATGATTTGCGAAATATCGGGTATAGAGAAAACTGCCGATTACGCATATTTTATGATTTCATTGGCAAAACTGTACATTGCATTCGAGAACTTTCTGTTTCGAAGCACTGATAAAAAGCATTTTCTGGATTATAACGATTTATTGATTTATACGAACCACACGCTTAATAAACCGAAAATGCTGAAGAAGCTTAAGGATGTTGTGCCATCATATCTCTTAATCGACGAGTTTCAGGATATCTCACCACTCCAATGGGAAATCCTTTCAAAGTTGCTTTCAAAATCTAAGGGTGGATTGATGGTGGGAGATGAAAAGCAGTCGATATTCCGCTTTCAAGGTTCCGAGGTCGAGGTGATAAGGGATGGAGAGAAATTCGTCCGTGAACGCGGATATGCCCCTATACCACTTAAAAGGAATTACAGAACGTTAAAATCTTTGCTCGATCCCAAAATGAATGCAATATTTGAAAATCTCTTTTCCGATGCAGAAAAACCATACGAGGCAAGGCATCAACCGCTTTCCTCAGCATGCAATAACTATGGGAATATTAGGAGTCTGTTTCAAATCGTCTCATTAAATGGAAAAGTAAATATCGATATCATGGCTAAATGGGTCATGAGATATGTTGTCGAGATATTACAAAACGATCCTACGATAGAAGTTCGAACCGAAGATAGCACGAGAAATCTCGAACCGGGTGATATTATGGTTTTACATTATTCGAATAACGGAGTAAGCAAAATAGTTAAGGAACTTCGCTCTGCAGGAATTCCTGCTGTGCCAATAGGAAAAGGTGGTTTATACAGTTCACATGAAGTAAAAGTATTGCTTCATCTGTTAGAATTCTTGAATGATCAGAATGCAAATGGTATACTTCTATCCTTACTTCAATCTCCTTTGTTTTCCATTCCGATTGGAACTATAATCGAAGTCATCGAAATGTCAAATGATTCCCTGTGGAGTAAACTTCAACAGTGGACTGAATCGTCAGATGCACAAAACGAAGACCATAGAAATCTCCTGGAAGCATGCAAAATTCTGTTGCAACTTGTCAATATGAAAGCTGAACAAAGCGTAGATAAAATTCTTCAACATTTTTTGTTCAATCTGAGATATGCAAAAAAACTTTGCATCGAGAGCGGTGAAATTGCGATGGAAAATATAATGAAATTTCTCGGTATATTAGTTTATCAAGTGAGTATTCATGGTGCAAATTTAAATAACATTTTGAACGATATTATGGAACGAAAATTAAACGATAAGAACAGCTATGCGATGCCATTGCAAACAAAAAACGCAGTAAGAGTTAGCACAATACATAAAGCCAAAGGCCTTGAGGCTCCCTTTGTTATCGTTGTCGAGCCTTTCATACCAAAAAGAGACAGATTAGCAAGAATTAAGGAAATTCCGGGTAAAGTTTTTATAATAAGTAAACGCAATCAGGATAATCCTGTAGCCAGAAAAGCAAATGAAATTAACAATAACAAGTTCAAAGCGGAAAAGAAACGACTTTTTTATGTTGCTCTGACACGGGCTAAAGATCATTTAGCAATTGTAGGGAAAAATGGCGGTGAATATATAAAATGGGCTTACAATGAACCGATTGAAAAGGGATTGTTGAATGAGGATGATTTCGAAGTTATTCACGATACCGATCTGCCAATCGTTGCAAAGCCTGTTACGGAAATAGCACAAGTAACATTCCCAAATGAGTGGATCTGGGCAGGTAGAGAGATTGAAGATAATTCAGTGAAATTAATTTCAGTACGCGATGCAGCAAAAGCGATATTGGGAATAGACACAAAATCGGAGGTTAATATTCCAATCGATTCAAACGAAGAAGGTTCCAGTAGTTCAATAATCTGGGGTAATGTTGTCCACAAAGCTCTTCTTCAGGCTCCTTTTAGAAATTCCGAGCATATGAAGCATATCGCAAATAAACTGGAAAGGATCTTTTTGACAGATAGAAATTACTCGAAAGGAAAGTTATTTCAGATACTAGAAAAGTTTGCGATGTCGAAATATCATGACATTCTGACTTCAACCAACCACCTGAAAGAAGTTCCCATCAACTACCGAATTGGTAATGTTTTGATTCATGGATTTGCAGACCTTGTAGTAATGGACCCTCCAGAAGTTTGGGACTATAAAACAGGTGTCAATAAGGAATTACAGGATTTCTATTTTATGCAGGTCGGCATTTACCGATGTGCTATTGCGAGATGGCTGGGAATTCCCCCACAAAATATCGCTGCAAAGATAATCTATATAGGCGATTCGATACATTCATTTGATATTCCAGTCGATTTGGAATTACCAAAGAAACTTCAGAATATAAAAGTATCTTAAAATCGAAGAAATTTACGAGATTTTTCTGAGTTTAAAATTTCTACACTTCTATTTTTTACAATTTTATTTAATAAAGTATAATTTTTTCCAAACGCTTTCATTACCTGATTTCAAGTTAATCAGATAAACACCCGAATTAAACTCTCGAGCATCCCAAACGTAACTCCCAGCATTTTTGAACTCTTTTCTAAGCAAAGATCGTCCATTAATATCAAAAACAGTGAGTTTGAACGGTCCAATACCGGAAAATTGGAAGCATACCGTGGAGTTGAATGGATTGGGTGATACTCGAATCATAGATGCCTTTGGCTTGTTTATCGGTTTCTCATCAACTGTCTGTATAGCAGGAGCAAAGCTTTTTGCCTGTGCAGCAGCAGACAGAAACTGAACTCTATCTGGAACTGCTATAATTGCATACGCAAACGTATCTGCCTCATCGATGTCGAGTGTGAAAGGTCCATTTCCAACGATTAGCGACCAGTCGTCAAGGCTGTCGTTACACTCAAAATTAATAGACCCGGAAAGGAAGCCATAGATTACGCTGTCCGACCAGCCTAACGCTGAGGGATAGACGAATATGCTGTTCTTTATAACCGAACCAACATCGACAGGCAGAACTTCTGCAATTCCCACGTAAGCGGGATGAAGCGGTGTGAAACCTTGTTCCCACATATAGCACAATCCCGAGGATGAATCCCATAAAGCCCGATCATACCAGACACTGCTCTCCTCTCGGACATCATAATCCATATAAAGCCCAAAATAAGCATTCTCAATTTTGGATCGGGAAATATTGGAGACTATATATTCAAGAATAATAAAATATCTATTAGAACTGCTTAACCATGCATGTGCGAACATATCCGCCCTGAGCCGTGACTTACTATCGACGAATGAGCATGATAACTCACGATTAGCTATTTCTCCCGGAGTGGATAATTTTATCGGTGAAACCGGTAGCAGTTCACTAAGAATACCGTGCTCTCCTGTAGCGGTGTTATCCTCAGCAAATGCAAAGATTGCGGTTCCTCCATAAAGGTAGTTGTAACCATTATAGGTAAATCCCTGACCGGGTGAAGAACTGTTATCCGGATCAAAAAAGCCGAGTTCTCCGAAATTGGTAATTGTTAGAGTTACACTGTCGGTAGAAATGTCATAAGTGGTTCTATTGTATAGGGAAATGAAGACATCGAATGTATCCACCCATTCACGAGCTAAATGATCGGTTGCTTTAATTGTAAATTGAGCCAACATACCTCGAGGTGTATCGGGTGATATATTAAACTGAAAAGGATCACTTTCATTTTCAACAAGTTCCGCAATATCGAATGTTCCAAACGATGCTGTACTATCAGTAATTGTGATATAATCAGAATTTGAATTCAAAGTGACGTTAACTCCTAATGCAGTCGAGCCACAGTTATATAATTCAACTATTAAATCGACAGTTTCACCCGGATCTGCAATTCCATTTCTATCACCCAAGGGATCATCTACAAAGTGAGATCTATATACTAATAATGGCTCAGTAGGCGATGGAACTCTAGCAACTGAAAGGAAAGCATCGATTCGACCAGAACCGAAAATATTATCCTTACCGAATGTCCCTAAATCCACTGCTACAGTCTGAATAATCGAATCCACAAGCTCGGGAGTAGCCATAGGATTCTTAGAAAGCATTAAAGCAATAGTTCCTGCAACATGAGGTGTAGCCATACTCGTACCGGAATGATTTATGTAAGCTATATCTGTCGTGCCCCATGTAGATTTTATCGCAACTCCTGGAGCAACAATATCCGGTTTAATAAGTCCGGGTGGATATAGATAATCCGTATAATCCGGAGTATTCCATGAAGTAGGACCTCTGGCGGAAGATATATATATTTCATCGACGGTGCCCGATGCACCAACCGCAATTGTAGCAGTTCTATCTGTGCCTTCACCGATACGTGCCCAGGGCGAAGGACAGTCCGCTGGTGACGCAATATCCTGCGGAGGAGCGTACATACCACCCGTATTTCCAATGGCTGTCGGAACAGGTATGCCTATTAACAATAGATCCTCCATAAGCGGTCGAGTGAAGTTTTTAACAGTTGTGGATGGATCCCTAAACCCCATTGAAAGCGATATAACGTCAACAAAATTTTCAGCTGAATATTGCAGTCCACGAAGAAGCGCTTCTGCATTCCCAATTCCGTCGTAATTCATTATTTTAACGGCTAAAATTCGGGACTCAGGGGCAACACCTGTCTGGGTTCCTTCGGTGCCATCGCCTGCTACAATGCCTGCACAGTGCGTGCCATGACGCAACATACCGTGATCATCGTATGGATCGCCATCATCGTTTATAAAATCGTAGCCAAAGTAGTCGTCTATGTATCCGTTACCGTCGTCGTCAAGACCATTCGCAGGAATCTCACGTTCGTTTCGCCATATATTTCCAACCAGATCGTGGTGTGTATAGCGGACCCCAGTATCCAGAATAGCTACTAAGATGTTCTTACCTCTAACACCGAGAGCCCATAGCTCAGGCACACGAATCCTCTCGATACCCCAAGGTATTTCCAAAGCATCCGCTGGTGAAGAATAGACCTGGAATGCATTATCGAATATTTCAAAACCGACAAAATTTTTAAATACTTTGTCCACAGACGGGAGCGTTTGGATGGAATTTATGCTTTGTTCATCGGCTGTTAACATTATCACTGCATTACCCATCCATAGCTTCTCAATAATCACAACCTCTGAACTCAAATCGAATTTATCAAGATCCAGCAAAAAACGAGATAATGACCTGTCGTTAAGTGCTTCAAGCTCCGCAATAGCTCTTCGGTATCTCTGCGGTCGCGGAAGAGATTCAATTATTTGTTTGTTTTCCAGAAATTCATTGTCATCGCTTAAGTATATAATTCTCTTATGCCAAGTACCGGAAATGTTTACAGCAGCGGAAATTGCAAAAATTAATAGAAAAAATTGAATCATTCTTCTCATGATAATATCACCTAACTTCTATACTATTGTATCTTTATGAATTGCAGATAGATACACGTTTATTATTGGTCAAAGAGAACAGTTTTTTAAACATCTTCAATGAATTATCATTCTAACATCGAATTATAAATATTAATAGTCAAATTATTCAGATTATCCAAGATATATTTGGGCGGGAGCGTTATTGCATCGATTGTGTATCGTGTAGGAACATGGTTTCCATGCCCTTTTTTTATCCACATCATTTTTACGTTTTCGTAATTGGGCGAGAGAAATGCCACATTATAAATTGTGGGTTTGTGTTTATTATTGGGCGGGGAGACGGGAAGTTATTTGGCGGGGAGCAGGAAATTATTGGGCGGGTAGACCCCGCCCTTACATTCAATTCATATACGATTTGGATTATTTTATCTATTAATTCAAAAAGATTCTAAAATAACTTGCCATTATGTTTTGTGTTTGGTTATTTAGAAAATTCAACTGAAAATTTAGAATACATGATATGGAGGATGGAAAATGAAAATTTTAGTTCTCAATTCTGGGAGCTCGTCTGTAAAGTACCAGCTATGGGATACCCCTGACAGAGGAGTTTTGGCTAAAGGTTTGGTTTCGCGAATAGGAATAGATTACCCATTGCACCAGCACAAGGTTGACGATCGAGAAATTGAATTTGCCTCTGACGAACCTATAAATCACGAGAAAGCAGTGCAACTACTTCTCGATGCATTGGTTAATCCAGATCATGGTGTTATTGCTCGGATAGACGAGATAGATGCTGTGGGTCATCGTGTGGTTCATGGAGGAGAAAAATTTTCCGATTCAGCACTTATAACTCCTGAGGTTATCGAAGCTATAAAAGAATGTATACCATTAGCCCCGCTGCATAATCCTCCAAATCTTATGGGTATTATTGCCTGCGAAAAAGTGCTCGACGTTTCTCAGGTTGCGATTTTCGATACGGCATTTCACCAGACCATGGAACCTTATGCCTATATTTATGCTCTTCCATACGAATTTTATGATGAATACAAGATTCGACGATATGGTTTCCATGGAACGAGTCACTACTACGTTGCGCATCAGGCTGCGAAAATGTTAGGGAAACGAATCGAGGAATTGAAAATAATTACTACACATCTTGGAAATGGCGCTTCGATAACTGCTGTGAAAAACGGGAAGTGCATCGACACGTCTATGGGATTGACTCCTCTCGAAGGTCTCGTTATGGGAACTCGATGCGGTGATATAGACCCAGCTATTGTGTTATTTATCATGGAACAGAAAAATATTGATATAAAAGCTACAAATAACCTTCTAAACAAAAAGAGCGGACTTTTGGGAATTTCTGGCACTACAAACGATTTGAGAGACGTCCTAAAAGCATCGGTAAACGGAGTTTACAGAGCAAAGCTTGCATTAGATGTTTATTGCTATAGGATAAAGAAATATATCGGAGCATATACTGCTGCTATGGGTGGCATCGATGTGCTCGTGTTTACTGCTGGTATTGGTGAAAATGCATCGCTTATTCGCAAAAAATCCGTTGAAGGTCTTGAATTTGCTGGCTTAATTCTGGATGATGATAAAAACAATAAAACTGTGGGAATACTCGGAGACATATCCGCAAAGGATGCCTCAGCAAGAATCCTTGTCATTCCTACAAATGAAGAGCATGTTATTGCCTCAGAAACAGAAAGAATTATAAACGAAAACTTGAATTAAATTCTTATTTAGAAAAAAGCTAAATGTATATTTAATTTGCATTTAGGACTATTATTTTCAGTATAGTAATTCTTAATCGATATAACCTAAAACTTTACCAAATGTCAAAAAAGGTGAGGAGCTATAATGTCCAATAAGATAGTGGAATGTGTGCCAAACTTTTCCGAAGGCAGCGATAAGAAAATAATAGATGAAATTGTTGAGGCTTTAGGCTCGGTCGATGGTGTGGACGTTAAGGATGTCGATCCCGGTGAAGCCACTAATAGAACGGTAATAACCATTGTTGGTTCACCTGAAGCTGTATCCGAAAGTGCTTTTCGTGGTATCAAAAAAGCTTCAGAAATCATAGACATGTCGAAGCAAAAAGGCGCACATCCCAGAATGGGTGCCACCGATGTTTGTCCCTTTGTCCCAGTCGAGGGTGTTACAATGGACGATTGTGTGGAACTAGCAAAGCGTTTAGGAAAACGAGTTGGAGAGGAACTTGGAATTCCAGTTTACCTATATGAATATGCAGCATCAACGGAGGAGCGTAGAAATCTCGCTTTTGTGCGGAGAGGAGAATATGAGGCACTCCCACAGAAATTAGG
>CAZLTJ010000009.1:1940-44577 GCA_964562425.1 uncultured bacterium | reverse complement strand
GCATTATATAAGTATAACCTTCCGCTTCAGGTTCTCTTAGCAACGGAACTATATCGAATGGCATATCTGCACAACCGTCTGGAAAATCTGATCGTGGAAGAAGGTTGTTAACAAATTGGAAAGTGGTGTCGTATTGAAGCTTGAGCCATGGACAACCTTCATGAATTACACTCACTGGATAATAATCCACGATAATTTGTGAAACATATGCAGCTCCTGGACTGGGCATACTAGTTTTGAAACCCACTTTCATTGAGTCTCTATCTGATGACCAAAATGATCTTCTTGGATATACATAATGGGTCCTAGGACGACCTCCTGATAAACATATTAAAGACCTATCATATTGATCATTAAAATAAACATCTTCAAAAATTGTTCCAGCTTCAGGTTTGTAAAGAGTAATTATGAAATGTGGACTAAATTCATCTGCTCCTGTTGAGCACAGAAAGGAAGGCAGAAATTCATAATCATCTTCAAGTATATATGGCAAATTCGGGTAATAATATACAACTTCTGTGTCATCATATGAATAGCTTTGTTCAGGTAATCGATGTTCAAAGTGATCTGTCCCAACCAACCTGTGTGGTTCCATAGGTCGACGTTTCGCAGTATCCCAAATATTCCCACAATCATCGGAGTAAGCGTGGGTTGGTTCATTTGAACTAAAGTTCTCCATATGGTGTGTGAAACTAAAATCAGGCCAAGTATATGGAGTGATCGATTTCATTGCCCATTGAGCATTCAGACGACCATGACCCATCTCTATGTACCAACCTTCAGTATCATTATATTCATTTGAGTCAGGACGAGCCCGGTCGGCAGTTGCTTCAATAATGAAATTTAAGTCATCATTTGTTAAATCAGAATGGTGTGATAACAATAAAGCAGCCACACCTGCTACTTGAGGTGCTGCGGCGGATGTGCCCAAAGTGCAAAGATAAGAATCATGTAAAAATGTACTAAGAATATTAACTCCTGGTGCAACTATGTCAAGACTACAACCATATTGTGAAAAGTTTGCACGTAAGTCTGTATTTTGAGTAGCACCTACTCCACATATGTATTCTCCACATGCCGGATATGCAATACCCTCCCACAACATAGCATCATTTCCTGAAGCACAATCTATGAAGCATCCATAAGTTTTATAAGCCGCTTCGAAAGCATGTATCATGTCATAAGTCCATCCAATTGTTATAGCTAGTGTTATTATGTCTGCGTCGTTCATCGCTGCATATATTATTGCATCGTCTAAAGTTCCACTAACAACAAAGTAAGTATGTCCCATACCGACTAGCATTAATTTTACACCTTTATTGTCATCATACCACCCTCCTGCAACTCCCGCAATCGTATTACCTGATGGATGATCCGTATTCGTCATTGCTCCAACTACTCCAGCGACAAATGTTCCATGACCATATGAGTCATCTGGATCGTTATCGCTTTCTGCAAAATCCCAACCAATTAAATCATCCACAAATCCATTATAATCATCATCTAGTGCATTTTCGTCATCGGCATAATCACCGACGATACGATCTTCATCAAGGTCTTCGCACTCAGGAGGACCCCAATACCCGATGTTAACCCAGATGTTACTATCTAAATCTTCATGGTACCATTCAGTTCCGCTGTCAAGAATACCCACTATTACAGATTCGTTACCATATTCGATATCCCATGCATTGGTAACATCGATATCACAGTCGCTTGGTTGCTCAAGATACGATTGTTCTGGAAACCTTCTATCATTTGGTATAATCAAATATTCACCATATAAGCATACTTCAGCAATATCAACTATATTTTCGCTTTCGTAGTTACGGATTAATTCCACTGGATCTTGATTCTTAAATTTTAAGTCTCGAAATCCTGTCACTGGGTTAATCCTGATAGATGTCGTTTTATACATTTGGTTTATAGAATCTATTTGTTCTTCGCTTGCACTATCTCCAAATCTTACGGTTATCATCGTATCTACAACTTCCCATCTCAAAGAGTCATTTTCGATTTGATACCAATGACCTTCAAGGCTGTCGTATTCTCTTCCGTTAATGATCTCTACTGCCCATAAACAATTAACGGCAACAAAAAGGACAATAAATATCCCATATAATTTTCTAATATTCATCTTTTACCTCACATTATATTTTTAATTATTCAATCTTTATAAACTCCTTAGGAAGTTTTTTATAAACGTATTCAGACATCGTGTATAAACCTCTACAGTCGGTTCTTCTCGGAAAGTAAACAATCCATGTTGTATCTAATTCATTAAATATTTTTCTTGTTAGAATTCCCATAGTTACTGCTACAATACCCTTATAGGAAGGATCACCAAAAATCCAGCGTGCACCGCCTATTCTTAAAGCATAAGTTAGACTATCGGACTCATAAGGGAATATAGTATTTCGCACAAGCATCGTATAGGGCCCATGACTACATTCAACCAAACCGGCAGAATCGTCATAAAAAACACTCATCCAGTTTGGTACAGTATTCCACCATATAGGCACAGGAATATTATTAGACTGGTTTTTTACCTTAGCTCCATAGTGAATTATATCTCCTACGCGCAGTACACTGTCATCAGCATAAATGGTATGATAGAGAATCTGCTGAAGCTCTATGTCGGGAATTGGAACATCGAGCATACCATGAGTTATTCTTATCTTCTGCTTTTCATTTTTATAATATGGGAACACAAAATTCAGATGATATGCCCCTTCCTTAAGAAAACCCAAATCGTAATGCCCGGTTTCTCCAGTTAGTATGAATGTATCCAACTCGATTATCTCGATAGCAATTCCTGAATGCTCGATTTGGTTTTGCAGAGTAACATAGCCTTCAGGATAAGTTCTTTCACATCCCATAAAAACAACAACAATCGTAACAACCACTGATAAAAAGAATACCTTTTTCATTTTAGCTCGCCTCCCCGATTTTTTTTAACTACTCAATCCTTATAAACACCTTTGGAAGTTTTTTGTAAACGTATTCAGACATTTTGCTTGCAATGCGATCATAGAGTGGAAGGTAAATAGTCCATGTGGTATCCAACTCACTAAATATTTTATATGTACGAATTCCATTAGTTACAGCTACAATACCCTTATAAGGAGTATCAACACACCAGTCAAGCAATCTTTCCCCGCCTATGAAAATTGCACCACCACGTATATAGGTTTCCCCAGGGAATAAAGTGTCATATACCATAACACAATAGCCTGCGAAAGAAAAGGCAACTAAACTAGAGTCGTCATAACAAACTGTTTGCCATGGTGGATAAGAAAACCACCATATAGGTACAGGAATATCAGATTTATTTGTTACCTCAGCTGCACATCGAATTGTATCTCCTAATCTCAATACAGTGTCATCAACATAAATTGAAAAATAGAGAAGTTGCTGAAGCTCTATGTCGGGTATTGGAATATCGAGCATACCATGAGTTATTCTTATCTTCTGCTTTTCATTTTTATAATATGGGAACACAAAATTCAGATGATATGCCCCTTCCTTAAGAAAACCCAAATCGTAATGCCCGGTTTCTCCAGTTAGTATGAATGTATCCAACTCGATTATCTCGATAGCAATTCCTGAATGCTCGATTTGGTTTTGCAGAGTAACATAGCCTTCAGGATAAGTTCTTTCACATCCCATAAAAACAACAACAATCGTAACAACCACTGATAAAAAGAATACCTTTTTCATTTTAGCTCGCCTCCTACCTCATTTCCTGATTGATTTAGTACTTCTTGGCAGAACAAATCTTTACAGCACATCTTCGCAGAACAAATTACTATGGTGGTATACCTAAATGGAAAGGGTAATACATACTACAAATTAAAAACTTATTGGACATAATGATCACCTATTAATATTACATAATATGTATTATAATGTAGGAATTGGGATTGTCAAGGGGAGAGAAAATAAAATTACCAAATAAAAAAGGGAAGCATTGTGTGCTCCCCTCTTACGATTTTATTCATAAAAGTTCTACTTAATGTAGCTTATCGTACAAGTTGTAATTTTCTCATCATCTTCGACAACAAAGAAATAAATTCCACTCGGAATGTTTTCCGGTGTCCAAACGATTTCATGACTCCCCTGTGTGGACAAAATGCCAAATTTCTTGACAATTCTACCTGAGATATCAGTAATATAAGCATTGCTTTCAATACCAATCGTATTAAATGATAAACAGCATGAGCTATTAAAAGGATTCGGTCGTGCAATAATCGAGGCTTTGGGTTTTACATCGGTTGAAATTTCGCTTATGCGACTATCCTCATATAGTTTTATATCGTCGATATACCATCCCGAAGCCTCGCTGAAAGCATCAGAAGCCATCTCGAACTTCACCCATATAGCATCCTTGTCCTTGAATTCATAAAGCGGGAAAGTAACAAGGTGCCAAAAATCACCGTTATCCGGTCCACCAAATCCTGGTTCACCACCGATAAACGGCACAGCTGTGTGGAAAATACCATCATATCCCTCGAGAGGTGTAACAACCAACCATGTAATACCGGAATCTGCTGACACTTTAACATTGCCTCCGTCACCTAATAAACCCATAAAATCAAAATCGAAGGAATACCATGTATAAAATTGCATAACTGGCCATCTAACTTCATATAACGGAATAATTATTGAAAGCTCCCAGTGTACATTGCTCAAATAATCCCCATCAAGTTGCGTACCCCAACAATTAGGAGTTGAATGAGCAGCTGTAGGTCCTACTTTAGGTTCTCCCCATTCCCAACCATCCTCAGGTTCTGCTACCATATCACCATCGGTCTCATCGAAATCCTCATTATATAACTCCGGTTTAAGAATGAAATCCATCCAAACCGTGTCAAGTCTATCCTGTATGTAATATGTATCCGGATGTGGGACGAAATGATCCCTATAAACTTTCACAATGTGATTGCCAACCATAACAGAATCAAATCTAAAGTACCCTAAGGAATCAGTTTCTGTGGTTAAACCGAGATCAGCAATTTCAATCGTTGCGTTGTCATCTGGCACAAAATAAAGCAAGTCCACTCTTCCTTCCAATACACCGAAGGCTTCATGAAATCCTAAATCATCTATATACCAACCCCAATTATTAACTGTAACATCTGAAAGAAATCTAAATCTTAAGATAATCTCCGAGCCAATATAAGCAGTTAGATCAAAAGACTCATATTTCCAGCCTCCTGAGGAATCTGAAAAGGCTCTTTGTCCGGAAAGAGGACCCCCAATCATCATATGCGGATAACCGTCCTCAGGTGAGATCTTATCCCACGATAATCCTTCATTCCCAGAAACCTCGATAATTCCACCGTCGTATAACGGTTGTGTTTCATATATGTGCCAAAAATCAAGAATGGGCCACGAAGCACCATCAATGCTAATCGGAGGTGTAACCAACACCCAATCTGCAAAATCGTCATAATTCCCCATCATATTTGTACCCCAACAATGCGGAATAGAGTGAGCTGGAAATGCTGGGGATACAGCATGTGGAACACCCCAATCCCAACCACTTACAGGATCAGGCTCATATATACCTTCATTAATTGTAAAATTATCTAAGAATGGCGTTGAAATTATTGTTCCTGCTCGAATTTTGATAGCATAATTATCTCTTATAATCATACTACCTCCTGACCATGTACCGATATGAATGCCAACCGTTCCACTTGAATTTTCCCATCCTATATTACCACTATAAAATGGATTAGCCCAAGGATTAATATCCAGATATTGAAGTATAATTTCTCTTCGTGAAAAATTCAAAATATACTGAAATGAGCTTTTAGGATACGGTGAATCACCAAAATGAGGAATTCTTATATAGGATACAACAAATTTATCTGGGAATTCTTGATAATATATACCTCCAGTATCGGTTTCAGTAGGATTAAGGTCAGACCAAAGGATTCCTATAACATTGTTAGGATAAGATGGACTTGGAAATATAGGTCCCATAGTGGTAGAACTTCTCCAAAGTCCCAATGCAATCCAACCGTTATCACAGATTGTCACTGAATCATACGGTGCGTCGTAATAATAAAAAGATTTTGACAAATGGACAATTCTATATGTATCATCACCAAGTCTTGTTTCAATTCCAGTACTTTTTATATCCACCCAGTTAAATACGGGACCACCCATTTCATCGTTATCCTTCCAAGTATATCCAAAAGCATCTGGTCCACCACTTCTAGCAAAAACTAAAGCAATAAAAATAAATATCTGAAACAAATAAATTGCCTTTTTCATGAATAACCTCCAATTTTATATATCAACTTGAATAAATCAAGCAAATTCAAATTATGCCACATTTCTTGATAATATATTCGAAATTGCATGAAAACCAATACTACCAATATTCAGCTCGAAATCCGATATAGATAGGTGTAATAAGTGTAAAAAATGTTCTTACAATATCAGGATTAACATAACATAATTATCGAAGATATAGTATTTTCCCACATTGTGAATATGATCCATCATAAACTTGTATTAAATACAAACCGGATGGTAAATTAAGTGGTTCCCAGTTAATTTTAGTTAATCCTACAACATTAAATATACCAAAATCTTTAATTATACTGCCCTTAAGGTCAAATATAATTGCCCCAGTATTGGGATTTTGAACGTAGAACGAGATTTCACAAGCGTTATTGAATGGATTAGGTGCAATTATGATTTCGGGAGCTACTGGTCGTGTGTGAATAGGAGCTTCCCTAACCTTAATCCCAGATGAGTCTTCATAGACCCTTACATTATCAATATACCATCCAGATGATGTTCCATTAGCATCCGAAGCAATCTCAAATTTTATCATAACACTATCTTTCCCACCAGCATCATATATTGGTATAATTACCTTATGCCAAAAGTTCCCATTGGTTTTCCCACCAAATGCACGTTCACCTTTTAGAATCGGGTTATGCGCAGCTATTGTTCCATCGTATCCACCAATAGGAGTAACCACTTTCCAGGTTACCTCGTTATCAAGTGAAATCTTAACATTACCACCATCCCAAAGCAATCCTGGAGGAATGGGGAGTTCGCCATTGAAACTATACCATGAATAAAACTCTAAAACAGGCCATCTTATACGATCAAGTTCTACAGGAAGAAGAAGGGTCCAGTTACAAGAATCAGGATAATCACCATCTAAATTAGTACCCCAAACCATAGAATCGGAGTATGCTTGCTTGGGACCAACTGTATCACACGGAATACCCCACATCCAACCCAAAAACGGTTCGGCAGTCATACCTCCACTCCATATTTCGAAATCGCAAAAATATACCTCGGGTGCTAAAGCCTCGTACAATGTTACTGTGTCAAATCTTCCAATTGTAAAAGGAATAGAATCACGGGTTAAATAATTTTGATGCATAATCCTCATGTAGTGAGTTCCAACAGTGACTGAATCAGCTCTGAAATAGCCGAATCGATCTGTTGTAGCACGAATATGCAATTCTGGAATATGAATAGTAGCATCTGAATTATCATCGGAATACAATAGATTTACGTATCCTTCTAAAACACCGTAAGCCTCATGATAACCTAAATCATCCATATACCATCCCCATCGCTCAACCAAATCATCCGACCTAAATCTTAATCGAACCTTAACTTGCGAACCCTTATATCCCGAAAGATCAATGGAAACATATTTCCACCATCCGCTCGAATCGGAAAATGCTCTCCCCGGTGCTAATGGTCCGTATAACATTGTATCCGGGTAACCACTCTCAGGAGTTATAACATCCCAATGAGCACCGTCATCCTCAGATACTTCGATTACCCCACCGTCGTGTGTGGGTTGCATAACATAATTATGCCAGAAATCGAGGATAGGCCAAGAAGCCTCTGTAACATCGACGTAAGGGAAATTAAGAATCCAATCCCGATTGGGGAAGTAATATCCTTTCAGAGCAGTGCCCCAGCAAGCTAAACCGGAATGAGCAGGTCTTCCAGGTGATAATGGCATCGCAAATCCTTGTTCCCAACCACCTTGGGGTATGACTGTAAAATCCTCATCTTGAGTTTCAAAATCATTATAATAATATGGAGAAATTACTGCAGAAGCCCTAATTCTTATAGCAAGGGAATCCTGAAGGTCGCCACCTGCATCTGACCAAGTTCCAATTTGAATTCCGCTTCTACCATCCTGATTTTCCCAGCCTATATAAGCAGTATGTGCCACAGTAAGCGTCTCCATATCAAGATACTGGAATACTATCTCATTTTTTGCATAGTAGAAGATTGCTTGAAATGTTTGAAAATTCGATGGAGTCCTAATTGGCACTCTAATATATGAAATCACAGCTTTATCCCCAAAATCCTGATAATAAATTCCGCCATCTAATATGCCATAAGGTAAAATACTAGACCATAATGGTCCAATTTGATTATTGGGAGTATATGTACTGGGGAAAGCACGTGGTGTAGTAGCGCATCCACCACCGGTGCTGAATGCAGTAAAAGAAAGTACACCGTTGTCACAAATATAGATCGAATCGTAATTTGCTCCATAGTATACAAAATGACTAGAAATAGCTTTTTCTACAAAAGTGTTGTCTCTGAGAAAAATCAGAGAATCCCCTGTTTCGGTTATATCGATCCATTTAAATCTTGGGCCATTTCTTTCATTTGAATCGTCCCATCTATAACCAAAGGAATCTGGACCTCCTCTGGCGCAAAATCCCAAAGCAATTAAAGATAACATAATCGAAAATAATAAAATATTCCTCATGATCCCTCCATTTTTTATTTTAATTTATCGATTAGCGAACTTCATTTCAACAAAAAAACATCGAACATTTTAAATTCATTTGCTTTTAATTTCTTATCCAAAATATAAAAGTTAGTTTTTAAGTTGAAAGATAAAACTCACATTTAATTCCAATCCAAATTTTTCTCGAATTTATAACGTATTATTTTATATAAAGCACTGTTTTTGAATATGAATTCAGTGCCTCCTTAATCTGGACTAAGTAAACTCCTGAAGGTATTCCTTTCGGTTTCCAACTTACTTTATGCAATCCTTTATGTTCAAATTTACCCAGATTATCAACTATTCTTCCAGAAATATCATAAATATTTAAAACTGCATTTACCTCAAAAGTCGTGAAAGTAATCTCGCAAGCCCTGTTGAATGGATTCGGTGATATATTAATATAAAATTCTGAGGGTCGTTGGTTTGGAGTTTGCATAATAGTCGTTGAATCCTCGGATAATCGAACATCATCTATATACCATCCTCTGGAAGAACCTCGATCGTCCGAACCTATTTCAAATTGTATTATAATGAGTTCGTTACCAGCAAAATGATATAGAGGTACCTTATCCTGATGCCAAAAATTACCATTGTCTTCCCCACCAAATCCTTGTTGACCACCCAAATAGGGATTGCTAGAAGCAATTAATCCATCGTAACCATTAAAGGGATAAACAATTTGCCAAGTTACCCCTGAGTCGACAGAAACCTTTATATTTCCTCCATCCAAATATTGATCGAGCCATTCACCTTTAAATTTATACCAATGATAGAAAGATAATAAGGGCCATCGAGTACCGGATAAAGACATTTTAAAGGACAACTTCCAATTGCAATTATTCGCATAATTACCGGAAAGATCGGTGCCCCAACACATTGTATCGGAATAAGCATAATTAGGATCTAAATGAACATCTGGCATACCCCACCGCCATCCACCAAGTGGATTTGATATATAATGACCATTATCAGTTTCGAAATCCTCGAAGTATAATTCCGGTGCTAAATTTATGTGAAGCGATTCAGTTTCAAATCGTATCAGCCCGAATGGAATACTATCATTCGGAACGAAATTGTTCTTAGAAATCCTAATATAATGCTCACCGATAAGAACAGAATCGAATCTGAAATATCCCGAAGAATCAGTTAAAACAGACCGACCTAAATCGACGATTTCTACCAATGCGTTATCATCCGGTATGAAAAACATAAGGTCAACCGTACCTTCAAGGTGCCCATACGCTTCATATACACCAAAGTCGTCGATATACCAGCCCCAATCCATTACACCATCGTCATCGGACAAAAATCGAAATCGAATTATAACTTCTTCGCCCACATACGGTTTGAGATCAAAAGATGCTTTTATCCAAAAAATAGAATTTCCAGAAAAAGCTCTTTGTCCTGAAATAGGTCCTGAGACCATTGTGGTAGGATACTCATCTTCAGGTTCAATTTTCACCCATGTAAATCCTTGATCATCAGAAATTTCAACAATTCCGCAATCGTGAGCTAGTTGCATTATATAGTTTTGCCAGAAATCCAAAAAGGGTGAATTAACATAATCCAAGCAGATATTTGGTGAAATAAGCACCCAATCGGTATCATTGGCATAAGCAAAATCTAATCGAGTTCCCCAGACCCTTGCACCGGAATGAGCTGGTCGTCCTGGGGATCCACTCCCTGCAAATCCCCATTCCCAACCTGATGTACTCTCCGAAGGAACGCTGAAAAGTTTAAATCCTTCAAAACTCGAAGAATAAGGGGGCGTAATCACTGGCACATTTCTAATTCGTATTGCCAAAGAGTCCTCGAGAAATCCACCTGTAGTACCCCAGTTTCCAATATTCAATCCAATTGTGCCATTGCCATTCTCAAATCCAATGCGTGCAGATCTAGATGAAAAGTGTTCGACGTCGAGATATTGATAAATAATCTCGCTACGCTTAAGATTAAGTATAACTTGGAATGTTTGCTTGGGCAACGATGGAGTACAACATTCTTGAATTTTTTCAAACGATATAATAAATTTTTCGCCTTTCTTTTCGTAAAAAACACCACCATCCGTTGGAAAATAAAGAGGGTCAAGATATGTCCAAAGGAGTCCTAAAGCTCCATCGGGATCGGCTGTGCTGGGAAATCCTGAACAAAATGATGTAGTAGTAGACCATCTACCAAGAGCAACCCATCCATTTGAGCATATTGTTATTTCTGTATAATCCACATCATAATATCGGAATGTATCTCCAAGGTCGATAGTTATTACATGATTACGAGAAGTCCAACCCAAATCTGTGCCTGTAGTTCTTATGTCGATCCAATTAAACCTTGGCCCTAAAGCCTCCTTAGAATCGATCCAACTATATCCACCAGGATCGGGACCACCAGTTCTTGCTAATCCTATCGTAACTAAAAATAACAAAATTAACAAAGTAACTTCTCTTCTCATCAAAATACCCCCTTCTTATAAATAATAAATTACAAATATCTTGTAGATTTGCAATAAAAAAACAGGCTTTATTTTAGAAATTTAAACACCTAATCGCAATCTATGCGCCAGAAACGGAGGAAGACTTGAAGATAATATTTTTCTCTGTGCTTTTTCTATATCATAATCAAACCGGTAAAAAATTAAGTAGCGTGTTTCTGAATCGAAAACTGTAAAACATCCTCTTGGGTCTCTATCCCTTGGCTGACCGACACTTCCCACATTTACAATATATCTTTTATTCCTCGCAAGCCTGTAACTGAATGAATTTTCTTCATATGGAATTATAACATCGATCTGTTCACCAGACTCGCAAAAAATCGCTGGAACGTGAGAATGACCAATAAAACAAACATCAGTGGAGAAATAATTGAAATTTCCAATAGCATCGTCGCATTTAAGAATATAATCCCACAATTCAGGTGATTTAGGCGTTGAATGAACAGCAAAAAAAATCCCACCATCATTTTTTAATGGTAATCTTGCTAAAAACATTTTATCCGTTTGCCTGAGAACACTCTTAGTCCATAATATTGCAGCTTTTGCTAAGTCGTTAAAATAGTTGATATTAGTCATATCGATGGCGGCTGAGTCATGGTTCCCCAATAGCGAGATATCGAATTCTTTTTTGGCAATTTCAATACACTCTGAAGGATTTGCACCGTAGCCAACAATATCACCAAGGAAAAGAATTTTATCTACTTCCTGAGCTGAAATAAAATTTAGAGTAGTTTCAAGCGCTTCTAAATTCGAATGAATATCGGACAATATTGATAATTTCATTCCAAACTTCTTACTGTTAAGCCTTCTTCAACAAGCTTCCTAAAAACCGTATCAAGAATACCATTAATAAATCTCGGACTATCTGCACTGCCAAATTCTTTCGCAAGCTCCAAAGCCTCATCGATTATCACTGCTGGAGAAGTTTCCTCAAAATCCATAAATTCGGCTATACCTAATTGAAGGATGTTTCTATCAACAACTGAAATCCTCTCAAGTTCCCAGTTCTCTGTAATGTTTTGGATAAATTTATCGGCAAGACTTCTACGATCAATCGCAGATATAATGAGTTTTCTAAGAAAATCAACATGAACCTTTGATGCTAGTTCCTCATATTTCAAAACAATCTGTATAAGTTCCTCTGTGTCCGACTCACCTTTAACCATATGAGCATAAATTGCTTGGAAGGCACATTTCCGTGCTATATGACGTGGAAATTCCCTTTTGATGCGTGTAATTTTATCCATACTATTTCAAACCGTATTGCTTTTCATCAAACTCCAAGACAGTAAATATATAGATTTCTGTTTCAGGTTTTTTATAGCAATCTTTTTCTAACATGGCTTTCTGGGAACAAAGCTCGGACAGAAATTCATCTCTATTGTTGAAATGTTCCCAAACCTGTGGCAAGAAAACACCTGTTCTATATCCTCTCTTAATATAAACCCCATGCTTATCGGGAACTACATCCTCGTAAGAATTAACTTTTCTCATCGGAGATAGAACAGATATCTCGATATCTACCTCGTTAATCTGTTTTGACGGAACCGGAGAAAATCTGGGATCTCTTGTTGCTGCGGAAATTGCCATATCTCTTACAGCAAGATATAGCGGTTCCTGAGCAATCATCTGACCGATACAACCTCTCAACATTCCCTTTCTATGTAAAGTAACAAAAACAGGAGTATCCTCGATAAGCTTGGGTTCGGAATGTTGTGGGGGGTCATATTTTCTACCGTTGATAATATATTCCTCAATCGTTTTTCGAGCCAATTTTAATAAATATTTTTTCTGATCGTGAGTCAACGAATATTCATCGTCATCTGAATTACTACTCATTTTATAATTACCATTTCGGACATAAACAACAGAACAATAACCAACAACCCCTCGCGATTTGCTTTCGGGCGATATATCTCCGGAATTTGCATATCGAAGTAAAATCGGTTTATCCCATCCAAGCGATTCTGAAACAGCCATGCCAGTAATAACCGGTCCCCTACCGCAAAATGCATCATTAATACTCATCATCCACGTCTCTAATCCTTCGATATCGTTCTTGAGAACATAATCGAGGGTCTTTTTATCGATTTTCATTGCTTCTTCATACGGGCGATAATGACTCATATCTGTGGAGATGACGATTATTGTTCTGTCCCAATTAATATCTGAAGTTACTAATGCATTAATCAGAGTCTCAACTACAGCCATGCCTTGCTGAGCAAACGATATTGGCAACAATTTGAAATCGTTGTCCAAAGCAAATTGTAAAAATGGTATTTCAAGTTCAAGTGATTGTTCTCGATCAAAAATCTCCCTTTTAAAAAGAAAAATATCGGGATTATAGGACATAACTTTCCTTGCGAGCACCGAATCTACCTCAACATTTCCAAGCGGTGTTCTCCATTCTCCTTTTTCCCAAACCGACAGACCGTACCATGGAGGACTTCTATGTGCAAAGCCAATCAAAATGACTGTATTGCCTTTGTACATATCTTTATTCATCTTCAGTGCCTTAAAACCATAAGCCGCAACCGGACCTGAAAATATGTAACCCGCATGGGGAGAAATTATTATCTGAATGCGTCCTTCAATAGGTTTTACCGAAGCAGCATCAAAGAAATTATTCAGCATATTTTTCAATTCCGATGGGTTGCTTGGATACCAAGACCCGGCGAATTGTGCAGACCTAATTATTTGCATGTTTCCCCCCTTACTCTCGCCCATGCTATTTGCCTTACTTTTATTTGTCTTCCCCTTGCTCTCTCCCGATGAAACACAACCTAAAAGCAACGCAAAACCTAACATTATCGATAATGATCTCACTTTTAATAAACCTCGAAACATATACCCTCCCAAAAATTCTCATTTCCTTATCCTAATTATATTTAGGATAATATATATTCGCAACATGTTTGGATTATAGAACAATAAATAAACAATAGGTATTTGTCTATAAAAGATTCAAAATTCCGACTTTTTTTCTGGATCATTGAATTATTTTTTTAAGAAATCCTAGATTGTCCGATAATCAACCAATGTTATTATAATTACATAACATTAAATAATACATAGTGTCAAAATTTATGAAACCTTTCTATAATAAAAAAAAAGCCTCCAATAAGGAGGCTTTGTTTTGTATGATTTGAACCCCAACTTTTACTTTACTATAATCAAAGATTTTCTCACAGTTTCGTTCGGTGTCGATAGGACAGCAAAATAAGTACCACTTGGTTGATATTTTGCATTCCAAATAAGAGTGTGCTTGCCAGAAGGCAATACATCTTGAATAAGAACTTTAACTTTTCTTCCTGTGGCATCGAATATAGTCAGATCGACATGAGTCTCGTCGGGAAGAACGAAATCGATCTCTGTGGATGCGTTAAAGGGATTTGGATAATTGTCTACAATCTCTAATCTTGTTGGAATAATATTTTTCAAATTGGTGGTCTTCGCTAATGTTACCTCCACAATCGCTTTGTAGATATGTATCCCCTGAAACATATCTACAGCAAAAATGTAATTACCAGACCCAGTAAGCTGAGTCCAATAGCCGTTTTTCGGCATATCAGCTACCATTTTTAGTGTTGGCAAACTGCTTATATCGAAAACTTTCAATTGACCGGGACCATCTGCAACATATGCATAATCCCCAAATATTCGAACATCCATTCCCCATACAGAAGGATATGTGGACACAAGCCTTAACTTTTCTGGATTGCTGATGTCGATAACTGAAACACCACTTTGTCCATCCGCAGCGATAATATATTTTCCCACAATCTCGAATCCATTACCACCAGTTTGACTTGTATGAATGTATCCTATTTCCATAGGAAATTCTTTGGATAGATCAAAAACGTGGTATCCACCAAGAAAGTCCGAAGCATAAAGAAGATCACCATCGAAATGAATATCGTAAAACTGAGCACTGTAGTCCTTTAATATAAACGACGTATATAGGTGACCTGCATTAAGAGGCATCAATGCTATTCCATCTTTTCCTAATGACACTGCGCAAAAATCGTTCCCGAATTCAATTCTCCCTATTTTATCTGGTCCTCTTACTGTGGATATTACGGGAATTTCATCGAAAGCATTGAGATTTTTGGGGCTTGCAACAACCATAAACACATCCTCTTTGATAGTGCTTCTGGCACCAAGTATATAAAGAAGACCATTGTGAATCTGAACATCCCAAACAATTGCCAGATCTACACCGTAAACCTCTCCAATTTTCAGAGGTCGTTCTGAATCTGATATGTCGTATACAAGAACACCCGATCGTCCTGCAGCGATGTATAAAACGTTGTCATAAATGCATATTCTTTTGGGAGTATCATAGGTTTCTACATGCCCAATTTCCGTAGGTGCTCGGAAATTTGTAACGTCAAATACATGAATTCCCATATGATCATTTGCTAAATAAATATCTTCGTCAACCTTTCCAAAATCCAATGTAGGTATGCCATCCAAATTCCATACTAAAACAGGATCATCTTCAATGAGCTCATAGATAGCAAAGTTCTTATATCCACCGGCATAAACAATTCCATCGAAAATTTGAACCGTCATCGGTGTAAGAAAAGGTATATTGAAAAGTCGTCTGCCAAAAATTTTCTTTTCGTTAGGTTTTTCAGCATCCCAGCGACCGTAAATAATAATGCTATTGTGAAGCTGAAGCGATGTGTATGTTCCCGGTTGATGCCCTAAAAGGAAAAATCTATTTTCCCTTGATAATCCAACAACATAAATTCCCTTATTGCCATTAGCTATATACAATCTGTTTTTAAACCAATCCATACAAAGAGGTTTTCCATCGATATTAGCGCGGGTTAATAAATTGGGTGCATTCAAATCGGAAATATCTATCAAAGCCAAATATCCTTTTCCAGCCAGAAATAACCTGTTTTCATCAATTTCGAATGTAGAAAAATTGGTAAATACTGGATCCTCAAATTCAGGGAATTCGCCGAGAAGCAAAGGTTCATACGGTCTGGTTACATCAAATATTTCCAAACCTTCCTTTTCCCAAAGCACAAAAAGTTTGTCTCCAACAACCTCCATCTTAACAATTGTGCTCGAATGACCTTTAACATCGGAGATAAGCTGTGGAAAATCTCGATTGAAAACGTTATAAATTCTAACAACACCACTCACACCTGCATACACCACTTCTCCATCGGATGTCATTGCTTGCACTCTACCCATAGGTATTTCAGCAACTTCCTCTAACTGAACTGGACTACTTAATGCTATAGAAGTTGCTAATAAAATTCCAACTGTTACAGCTACACATTTTAGACCTTTCATCATCCACCTCCTAATTTACTAACAAGAAAACTAATTATTTTTTTTAAATTGTCAATAGCAAACCTTGAAAAGAATAATTAGAAACCTACATCTGAAATTTTTGATAACAATAAGCTTCATATTTGACTTTCATACGTTAATTGCAATGAACATGTGTTTGTCTATAATTCGAAATTCTCTATAAAACTTGTATCGAAATCACCTGAAATAAATCTTTTATCATTCATAACCTTAGCATGAAAAGGAATTGTAGTTTTAACTCCCTCGATTATGAATTCCCTGAGAGCCCTCCGCATTCTTTGAATAGCTTCTTCTCGTGTTTCACCCCATACAATAAGTTTAGCGATCATAGAATCGTAGAACAGTGGAATAACATAATCTGCATAAGCATGAGTATCAACTCTAACACCCATTCCACCCGGAACGTGAAAGCTTGTAATTTTACCGGGACTGGGAGCGAAATCGTTGGATGGATCCTCTGCATTAATACGGCATTCTATTGAATGACCGCGATATGATATATCTTCCTGAGAAAATCGAAGAGGTTTTCCTGAAGCTATTCTTATTTGCTCTTTAAGAATATCAATATCGGTAATCATCTCAGTAATCGGATGTTCCACTTGAATCCTAGTATTCATCTCCATGAAGTAGAAATTTTTTTGGGTATCCACAAGAAACTCAATAGTACCTGCACTTCTGTATTTTATATTTGAAGCGCCTGTTACAGCAGCAGAACCAATTTTTAGTCGGAATTCTTCATCAACGAAAGGTGAAGGAGTTTCCTCGATAAGTTTTTGATGTCTTCGCTGAATAGAACAATCACGTTCGCCAAGATGAATAACCTTACCTGTTCCGTCGCCAAGAAGTTGAACTTCAATATGTCTTGAATTCTCTACGTACTTTTCAATATACACATCTGAATTATCAAAAGCCGATCGGGCTTCAACTCTAGCCATTTCGAAATTCTTAATTAATTCCGTTTGATCTCGAGCGATCCGCATTCCCTTTCCACCGCCACCTGCAGAAGCTTTAATAATAATTGGATAGCCTATTTTTTTACACACTTCAATAGCTTTATCAAGATCCTCAACAATTCCTTCGCTCCCCGGAACTGTAAGAACACCTGCTTCTTTCATAATTTTCTTTGCCATAGCCTTATCACCCATAGATCGAATTTGCTCAGATGTAGGACCAATAAAAATTATGTTATGCTCCTCACACATTTCAGCAAAATCCGCATTCTCTGCAAGAAATCCGTATCCAGGATGAATTGCTTCAGCACCGGTAATAATTGCTGCGGATATTATCCGTCGCATATCAAGATACGACTCAGCAGGTTTGTTTGCTCCAATGCATACGCTTTGATCAGCCAGCCAACCGTGAAGGCTATCCTCATCAGCTAAGGAATGTACTGCGACTGTAGAAATTCCAAGTTCCATACATGCTCTAATAACACGAAGAGCTATTTCACCGCGATTTGCTACCAATATCTTATCCATAATTAGCCAAAATTAACTTATTGCTTTACATTGTCAAGAACAACGACGCAAAAAAAAGGCGATCAGCATGATCGCCCCTTTAATTATTAAGTTGAGTAAACAGTTTAAAAGCGAATTCTATTTGGGTTTAATTTGCAAAAACCCATTACCGCTCGATAAAATCCAATAGCCGATACCTGGTTCAATAGCATCCGGTTCTACTACAATATAAAGCTTCGAATCGCAATCCCATCGGAAAATACTCGAAGGTACAATTAGGTCCGGTGGCTCAGTAGTGAATTCAGCAGATTCGTTTATTGCACCTACAAGGTTCCAACCTCTAACAATTGGTATAATTGTTTCATTTACTGGAACACCACCAATTGTAATGATTTTATCTGCAGATGAATAAATCCAGAAACCCTGCCCTGCTTGCGTTCGTGAAACGATATAGAAATTTCGAAGAATAGGATCATAAGCGAACGGACCAGCGAAGATTTCCTCAAAGCTTTCTGTCCAATTAGGCATATTTATTACAACTGGCGAAGAAAGAAGGTTCCAACCGTTACACAGATCAAAATATGTTGCACCGGGTTCAGGCTGAGAGTATTCAATAACAAGATTTTCATCAGCGGAATAGAAATAAATCGAATCTTCTCTCATATCGATATAGTTATTAAGAGTAAAAATACCATCGGGCCAAAGTCTGGGATTCCAATATAACGAACCAGGTTTGTCGACTGTCATTACAATCCATGTGCTTGGAATCGAACTTGTATTTCTTAAATCCCTTTCTAATCTTGTAATATGAGGATAGAGAGGATCATCTATCCAAATATAAACTTCAGTCAACTCAGGTGTCGTTGGTGAAGAAAATATATCCATTAATGGATCATAACCATCTGTAGCTGAATAGCTGCAACCTATTGTCATTACATTCCTATCGAGATATCCATCAGTAGGATCGAAACCATGGAAAATAAGATGCTGCAGCCATGAAACTGTATTCCATCTTACAAAAATTGTAGCATCATCGGAGTAATATCCTACTGTACCATCAAGCAGTATCACTGTGTCGATAAGCATTGGAGTGAAAGAAGCCCCTGGAGCATTATTATTTATTAGAAGTTCGATGTCGATGAATTTAATGTTACGTAACATAGGGGTTATATTATTGCCATCGATTTGCAAATAACCACTTCTTGAAGCATCAAAGTTTACTGTAAAACTATCTGCAGCTGTGCCATTTGTTTTAACATCGAGAACAGAGACGATTTCAGGATTAAATCTTATTCCAACTGAGAAATCTGTAATAGAAAATCTAAACGGATCGTCGCAATATAACGTGTACCTTACAGTAGCTCCAGGTTCTAAAGTCGTATCTCTAAAGAATAAGTAAAGATTGTCAATGAAGAAATTCCAGCATATACTGGATTCATTAGGACCACAGTAATCATTCGTAACATTGTCCGCAGCATTAACACAAACTTCGATTGTGTCACTCTTACCCCAGTCGTAAATACCTATCGGATGTAAATTCAATTTTCCATCCTCAAAAGTTACAGCTGGATCATCAATTCTATACTCATCGCCATTAACAGTCATTTTAATGCTTGAATTATCTAATCCTGATAGTAGATCGCTTATATTAACGGAAATAATTTCGGGCACTGAACCAAGTATATTGTTATCATGTGGATAAACATTTTCAAGTATTGGTGGATCAAGGTCGAGCCTAAACCAATTAGTTATAGGAGCAGATAATGTACAACCACCTAAATCGTAAACGTCGAGCAAACCATAATCGATTCTTTCTCCTGAGGGGAATTGCCCAGGGTCGGGAGTGAAAGTTAAAATGCTGTCCTCGAATTCTAATCGCGGATCGGTGTTTGGCTCATAAATTTCACCGTTAACAGCAAATTCAATCGTTGATACATTAATACCAGCATCATCATCTATTAATGCAATTCGAATTTCCTGAGGATCGCAACCGCTCCAGACTCCAGTCTCAGGCCATATATTGTGAGCTTCAACAGGGGAACAGTTACAGTCTGGAATATACATGCATCCAGCACCTCGTACACTGTGCATTGCAGATGAGGCATCAATTGTGAAGCACCCACTTGCACCGATGCAACCCACGGTGTAGTTTATCCTCCATAAAAAATGTGCTATATCTCCCGGTGAGATGCTATCACTTAGAACAGGATTTTCACCTCGTAATATCCTAATGCAAAATCCGGTCGATAAATATGAAGCAATTCTTTGCTTATATGGTGTGTTGTTTGCAACGTAGCCTTCGATAAGCTGGAATACGCCCAGTTTATCGAGCATCGAGTTGTAAATTGATGAAAAACTCGTCCCAAGCCGGAACCATTCTCCACCAGTGCTCTCTGCAACGGACTTATACCATTCTTCACAATAAGAAGGTGGAAGCCTCATACAAGAAGAAGAATAAAGGGGTGAAGGTGATACCGTAAAAAGCATAAATGCACCATCCATAAGCTTATGCATTATTGTATCAGGATTTACACGTGAGGTGCAGGCAAACGTACAAATTGACGAATCTACACAGAAAGGAGCATCTGTAAGAAGGATAATTACTCTCAATGCCCCAGATCTCCAATGAATTGAGTCCATAGCTGCATTTATTGCATCCAATGCCATTTCCGGTCCATCTGCACCCCCTCCTGAACCTATTGGAGCCATCCAAGAATGAAATGTTTCTATATCAGTTGTACAATCAAAGCCATGTGGAAAATTTTGCCCATCTCCATAAGTAACAATGTTCAAAGCATAATCGTAACCTGTAGCCTCCATCGTGTCTGCGAACTCTCTGATGTTTGCTACTGCAGCACGAATAGTACCTGACATGCTGCCCGTTGTATCGAGTATGAATACGATATCTACATTACCTGTATCCTGAGTGCATGCAATATCAAGTTTAAAGAATCCTGAATCCGAGAGCTCAAATGGATGAGTTATGCCCTTTCGGATAAGGTTAATTCCAACAATATCCAGCCCATAGTTATCCGGTGGATTATCCTTAGCGGTTACCATTGAAATAATTAATACGGGTAAAATCAGCCATACCAATTTTCTCACAATAAACCTCCTTTTTTATAATACTTAAGTGAATATTGTGTATACTGACTTAAAAAGCAATTACATTTTTAAATATCTTCTTTCTTAAACAAAAAAATAAGAAATAATTTATATAATTATTTCCTTATGACGGGCAGCATGACAATTCAAATTTACTGCAGCAGGGAACGTAGCTATATGAAGAGGGTATTGCTCTATAAAAACTTCCAGTGCGGTAGTTCTTCCTCCCAAACCCATTGGTCCTATTCCTAAATTGTTAATTTCCACTAATAATTCTTGTTCAATTTGTGCGTAAAATGGATCTTCATTACGCTGGCCAATATTTCTTAAAAGAGCTTTTTTTGCAAGCCATGCACATTTTTCAAAAGTTCCACCAACTCCGACACCAACAACAACAGGTGGACACGGATTACCGCCACTTTGCTCTACTGTTTCTATAACAAAATTCTCAAATCCTTCAACACCATCAGCGGGTTTTAGCATTTTAATTCTACTCATATTTTCGCTACCACCACCCTTAGGAGCAACGATTATTTTAAGTTGATCTCCCGGGATAATATCGAACCAAATCACAGGTGGTGTATTATCACCACTATTAGGTGATCTCTTAAGTGGGTCGATTAGAATGCTTTTCCTTAAATAACCCTCCGTGTAACCTTTTGCTACACCCTTGCTGATTGCATCTTTGATATCTCCATTAACTTTGACATCTTGCCCAATTTCTATGAAAACAACTGCAAATCCAGTGTCTTGGCAAATAGGCATTTGTTCGTCAGATGATATATCCTGATTTTTTAATATCTGATCGATTATAGTTTTGCCAACTTCTGATTCTTCCAATTCCCGCATTTTTTTTATTTGCGATCGGACATCATCAGGTATATAGAAATTTGCATCCATAGAAAGTTTTGCAACAGCTTGTGTTATCTGTTCGCATTCAATTATTTTCATCTCTATTCCTTTCTTTTAGCCTGAGTTTTACTATTGTTGTAGTTTATGCATAAGATTTATCAGGTGTCTTATTGTGTTTAAAAAGTTCATCTATCAGAATTTCAATACCTTTGCATGCATGATAAAGGCTTGAATTTGGTGAAGTTCCGGGGGTAGATATAATTTTTGACTTTTCATCTAAAATAACTTCATCTGGCTTGACTTTCAGCACATCGGCTCCCATTTTCTTCAAAACCTCAATAATTTCGACATCTTCACCTATCGTTAAGATTGGTTCTGTAATGTTTCTCAGTAAAACGGTTAATAATGCACCACCATATCCAATAGAGGCAATATACTTATTCCTAGAAAAAAGGGACATCACAAGTTCTCGAAGTTCCGGAAGAAATTGGGCTTCGGTTCCATCTCGCAAAAGTGAGGAAAAAACTGTAACTACACCTCTCCCACCCGGAATTATTAAAGTATCTATGTCGTTTGAATCAATTTGATCTAAGTAATAAACTTCCCCACGGACCATCATTTTTGCTTCGTTGAGATAATTCCTTTTAGGTTCTGATTTCCGTCTGGGACCCGGTATATTCTTTTCTATTCCTTCTCTTGGGGCAATAGGAATCGGCTTAGCGTTACACCTTTCAAGTTCTTTCAGAACATACGAAATATCCCAAACGGATGTACCTCTGTGAAATCCTATACCAGAAATTAATAATCCTACAGTCTTCATATAACCTCCAAAAAGAAATAAATCTCGATAAATTAAACACACAAGAATATTTTTCAGAATAAAATAACAAAGCTGATGCACGATTTGCTAATGATGAAAATTAAAATAAACATGTAAGTTCATTTGACAATTGTAATTTATGCTTGACAGAGCTAATTAAATCTCCATTTTCCCCTTGACAAACTGGACTATCAATCGCTTTTTCAAAACTCGAGAGTCTTAAGAGAACAAAAAGAGGTTTAATATGACCATTACAGCTAAAATACAGAAAACACCACTTCCGGGGGTTAATGAAATTGATCGCAAATGGTATGTTGTGGATGCAAAAGGCAAAATTCTCGGAAGATTTGCATCTGAAATAGCCAGAATAATTCGAGGGAAAAACAAACCAGTTTTTACTCCTCATCTTGATACAGGAGATTTTGTTATTGTTATTAATGCAAAGGATATCAGATTATCCGGAAAGAAACTCGATCAAAAAGAATTTAGATGGTATACCGGATATCCCAGTGGACTTAGGTCTATCAAATATCGAGACTTGTTAAAAGAAAATCCTCGCAGAATAATAATGCATGCTGTTTGGGGAATGCTACCTCACAATAGGCTTGGCAGAAAGCTTTTGAAAAAGCTGAAAGTTTATGCGGGTGAAAATCATCCTCATGCTGCACAAAAACCTGAACCTATCGATATCAAGTCATAGTAAGTGTAGCTAAATCTTGAATTTATTTGAATTTTTGCGAATGGTTTGATTTATAAAACAAAATATTGCATTTGAAAAAGATATTAATTTAATCAAAGATAATTTGGAAAAAATACATCGAAAATAAAATAGAGGAAAAATGACAAAGGTAGAATTTTACGCAACAGGAAGAAGGAAGAGATCTACAGCCAAAGTATGGTTATTCCCAAACGGCAGCGGACGAACGGTAATCAACGGGAAGAAACCCATGCAGTTTTTCTGCAGAGAGGACCTTGTTATTCACTTAATTGGTCCATTAAGAGCTACTGACATGGAGGGGAAGTTCGACATAAAAGCAAAGGTACACGGAGGTGGAATAACCGGACAGGCTGGAGCTGTTAGGTTGGGTATTGCAAGAGCACTTCTTAAATCAAATGCTGATTTCAGAAAGTCATTACGTACTAGTGGGTATCTGACCAGAGACTCCAGAATGGTGGAAAGGAAGAAATACGGTCAACCTAAAGCTCGAAAGAGATTCCAATTTTCTAAAAGGTAATTATAAAAATACTCACACTATGCTTATTTCGCTGGGGTCTCTGTTTATTTAGACTTTTATAATCATCGTAGCGGGTAACGAAGTATTATCAGCTAGAAAAATATTCATGTAGCTCAACTTTGTTATCTATTACAGTAGTCAATTCGATTGATAAACTTGATTGTGAAAACTGAATAAATGGGGTTGCGATAGATTAGAGCATGGTGGAGGCAAACCCCAAATAGCCTAAAGGCTGCAGGAGGAATGTATGTTTAATGTTCCAGTTGAGAAATTATTAGAGTCGGGTGTGCACTTTGGTCACCAAAAAAGTCGATGGAATCCTAATATGAAGCAATATATTTTCGGGGTTCGAAGTAGTATTCACATGATTGATCTTCGAAAAACTTTATCATTACTAAAAGAATCCTATGAAACTCTTCGAAGATACGCTTCTCAAGGCTCTAATATTTTATTTGTAGGTACTAAAAAGCAAATAAAAGATATTATCGCAAACGAAGCCCAACGAGGTCAAGTTTACTGGGTTTCAGAGCGATGGTTGGGTGGGATGCTGACAAATTTCCGAACAATAAGGCAGAGCGTGCAGAAACTCCGTCAGATTGAAAGAATAATTGAAGATGGCACGATAAATCAATTAACCAAGAAGGAAGCGAATATTGTCCGAAAAAAACGAGAAAAGCTTAACAGAGTTCTGCAAGGTATTCGGGATATGGATCGTGTACCTGATATAATTTTCATTGTTGATATATCCCACGAGAAAACTGCATTAGCCGAAGCAAAAAAACTTGGGATCCCAGTAATTGCAATTGTCGATACGAATTGCGATCCGACACCCATAGATCATCCAATTCCTGGAAATGATGATGCAATCAAATCCGTTCAGTTGATTACTTCTGTTTTAATCGATGCAGTATTAGAAGGTAAAACCGGTGCATTTGTTACTTCTACCTTTGCTCAAGCGGAAAAGCATGTAGAAGTTGGGGAAGTTGTTGAAATTTCAGGTGATATTATCGTAGAAAAAACCGCAGAGATACCCTCCACAAAAGCGGAAACTAAACCGATTAAAGAAAAAAAACACGTTACAACGAAAGAGAAAATTTCTGTAAAAAAAGAAGAAACTATAAAGAAAAAGAAACCTCCTGTAAAAAAAGAGATAATTTCTGAAAAAGAGGAGAAACCACCGTCCAAAGCTGAACAACTCCCTGAAAAAGAAGAAATTATTATTGCTAAAGAGGGTGTAACAAGTAAAGAAATTATAATACCTAAAACAAAACCCAAATCTGAAGAAAAAGCAGAAACAGCACCTATAGCAAAGAAAACAAAGGATGAAATAGATAAGAAACCAGAAGATGAAACAGAGAAAAAGAAAACTGAGGAAAGCAAACCTTTATAATAGACTCTTTTAGATAAATTATAAATCCGAATATTTGGAGGGAGAAATGGCTGACATTCCAGCGAAACTTGTGAAACAATTAAGAGATATGACTAGTGCAGGAATGATGGACTGCAAAAAAGCATTAATTGAAACAAAAGGAAATATTGAAGCGGCAGTGGAATTTCTCCGCAAAGCCGGTATCACAAAAGCTGCAAAAAAAATGGATCGTGAAGCAAAAGAAGGTCGAATCGAGGCAACAATAAGCGTTAACAATAAGAAAGGTACTCTTCTTCTTTTAGCTGCAGAAACTGATTTTGTAGCAAAGAATGAGACATTTATTGAAATGGCAAAAATGCTTTCTAACCTCGCAGTTGAAAAAGAGATCGATAACATTGAGGATCTTAAGGCTTTGAAAATCAACGAATCTAATGTTGAGGATGAGATAAAACACCTAATCTCCAAAATAGGTGAAAATATTGCACCACGAAAACTGAAATATTATCATGCTTCAGATAATGGATTAGTTCATGCATATATTCATCCCGGCAATAAAGTTGCAGTATTAATTCAGCTTGAATCAACTTCATCGGAAGCAGCAAATAGCTCCGAATTAAAAAGTTTAGCGAAAGAACTTGCGATGCAGATTGCGTTCTCTAAACCTATGGCAATTTCGCATGAGAATATCCCACAGGAAATTATTGATAAGGAAAGGGAAATATATCGCGATCAAGCAATACAACAGGGAAAACCGGAAAATGTAATTGAGAAAATTATTGAAGGAAAACTCAGAAAATTTCTGAAACAGAATTGTCTTCTCGAACAAGATTATATACGAGAATCGGATTTGCCTTGCAGTGCACTAATTGACAGAGTTAGTAAAAATTTGGATTCTAAAATTGAAATTAAGCGATTTGATAGATTTGAAGTTGGAGTATAATTATCGATTTATTGCATATTAGATAATTTAACTTTTAGTGTTGTTGTGAAAACTCAATTAATTATTCTTTAATAATTATCGCAAATTCTCAAAACCTATTATATGAAGGTCTACTAACCAAGAGACTCTAAGGAAATAAGGATTAATGATGACTCCAAAATATAAACGAATATTGTTAAAACTCTCCGGTGAGATGCTGGGTGGACCAAAAGGTTATGGCATCGATCCTGAAACGATAAGCAACCTAACACAAGAAATCGAACAAGTATATAGATATGGTGTTGAAATTGCTATCGTTGTCGGTGGTGGAAATATTTTCCGAGGACTTTCGGGCACAGAATTAGGCTATGATCGTGTAGCTGGTGATTATATGGGAATGCTATCAACAGTTATAAATGCCCTAGCATTACAGGTTGTTTTAGAAAATACCGGTGTTTATACAAGGGTTCTATCTGCAATAACAGTTCAACAAGTCTGCGAGCAATACATCCGTCGAAGAGCTATGCGACATTTGGAAAAGGGAAGAGTTATTATTCTCGCAGGTGGAACAGGAAATCCTTATTTTACTACTGATACTGCAGCCTCCCTAAGAGCTGTGGAAATTAATGCCGAAATAATTCTAAAAGGCACGAAAGTGGATGGCATTTATACAGATGATCCAGTTAAAAATCCTAAAGCTGTGAAATTTGAGCATATAACATTTCAAGAAGTTCTAACCAAAAACCTAAGAATTATGGACGCAACTGCCATAGCTATGTCAAAAGAAAATAATATCCCCATTATGGTTTTCAAAATAACCACACCTGGAAACTTAATGCATATTATTTCCGGAGAACATATCGGAACATTGGTCGATTAAACAAGCATCCTAACACCTTATCATTTTTCAAAGCTTAATTATCGGTTATGTCTAAGAATCCTTTTAGCACCAATATACTTGCTTCTCCAATATTTATCGCTCATATCTGTAATAACAACACCTTTACTTCGGGATGCATGAATAAACTTTCCACTTCCAACATAAATTCCAATATGATCTGGATTCTTTGAAGTTCCTGTTCTGAAAAAAACCAGATCACCAATTTTTAGATTCCTTTTCTCTATTGACCAACCCAACTCCCATATCTCCGAAGTGGATCGAGGTAGCTGCATGGAAATAGAATTAGAAAAAACCGCAGAAACAAATCCAGAACAATCCATTCCATTCTTATCTATTCCGCCGATTTTATATGGTGTGCCCAAAAAATCGTTAACCACAGCAATTATTCTGTCGCTACTTTCATTTGAGAATTCCAAAGGTTTCGATTTGTCTTTGGGAGGCATAATCTCATGCCTAATTCTATACCGCGGATTAGGAGCACAACCCCCCAATAAAACAATCGAAAGAAAAAGAAAAGCTTGAAGAAAATTCTTGTTATGTGCCAAGTGTCCAACTTGCAAGGTACTCTCGTTGTTCATCGGTTAGAATATCTATTTTAACACCCATAGTATCAAGCTTAATTTTCGCTACCCATTCGTCGATCGACACTGGAACGTTGTGAACCTTGTGTAGAAAATCTCCCTTTTTCTTCACCACGAATTCGGCTGTCAAAGCTTGCAACGCGAACGACATATCCATAACTGCAGCAGGATGTCCTTCCGCCATGGCTAAATTAACCAGACGACCCTGAGCAAGAACGAAAACACATTTCCCAGTGGGCATTATATACTGATCAACCAAAGGTCGGGAATCTCTTTTAATCTCAATAGCTGTCTTTTCAAGTCCAGAAATATCTAACTCAACGTTAAAATGTCCTGTATTGCAAACAATTACACCATCTTTCATAAGTTCAAAATGTTCAACTCGAATAACATTTATATCACCAGTAGCCGTAATGAAAAAGTCACCAATTTTAGCAGCCTTAAACATCGTCATAACTTCAAAACCATCCATTCGAGCCTCGAGAGCCTTAACTGGATTTACCTCGGTAACTATAACTTGTGCACCCATTCCTTTTGCTCTCTTAGCCACACCACGACCACACCACCCATAACCAGCAACAACAAATATTGATCCAGCTAGAAGCCTGTTTGTAGCTCGAATAATACCATCGATGCTGGATTGACCTGTGCCATATCTATTATCGAATAGATGTTTTGTTTCTGCGTCATTTATAGAAAACACAGGGAAAAGTAACCTTCCATCTTTTTCTAAAGCTTTGAGACGAATTACTCCTGTTGTAGTTTCCTCCATAGAAGCCCAAATATTTTTGGCTTTTGTATTGGCGTATTTTTGGTGGAGAGTTGTAACTAAATCAGCACCATCGTCATGAGTTATAGACGGGTCAAACTCAAGACACGATTCTATGTGATTGTAATATGTATCAGTATCTTCGCTCCTAATTGCAAAAGTAGAAATTCCATAATTATGAACCAATGCAGCAGCAACGTCATCTTGCGTTGATAATGGATTGGATGCACACAATCGTACCTCAGCGCCGCCGGCTTTGAGGGTTCTAACGAGATTAGCTGTTTCAGAAGTAACATGTAAACATGCTGCAACTTTAATTCCAGCAAGTGGTTTCTCAGTATCGAAACGCTCGCGGATCTTCCTTAAAACTAACATATCCCTTTCAGCCCATTCAATTCTCTTGACACCTTGCTCAGCTAACGAAGAATCCTTAATATCATTAGGTATAATCATTTTCTCTCCCTTTTTTTATCCTGTGTTAATTTATGTTACTATTCATATGTAGCAAGATATTTTTAATTAAATACGCTTAATCGAGTTATTTGAATCTTTTAACTTGCAAGGTTGAGAAAAATATCTAAAATTATTTTGGGTAATTTAGTGGAGGTTGCAATGATTTCTGACGAACTTTTGAAAATATTAATATGTCCTAAGTGTAAAGGTTGCCTTGAATACATAACAAAACCAGAAGAAAAGATAATTTGCAGAGCATGCAAGTTAGTATATGAAGTTAAAGATAACATTCCAGTGATGCTTCCCGACGAGGCAAAACCAATGTAAAAATGATGGAGGTAATTGTGGGAAGCGAACTTGCCGCTCGATTAGCTGCGAGACATTTAAAACTTGCTCAGTTTTGTGGTTTCGACCTTGTCGAACTTAATCTTAAAAGCAAGAAAAAAAAAGGCATTTTAAAAGAAATAGCTAACTTACTTGCAAAATCACATAATGTTGAAGGTGAAAAAGCTGCATTTGAAGCCCTAATCGAACGTGAGGATTTAGCAAGCACTGGAATTGGATATGGAATAGCTGTTCCCCATGGAAAATCCCAGCATTGTAACGGATTAACCATAGCTTTTGGACGTTCCATAGAAGGAATTGATTTCGGTTCAATAGATGGAGCACCTGTTCACTATCTGTTTGGAATTCTTGTCCCTATTACCTCCATACAATTGCATCTGCAAATTATGGCAAGTCTATCACTTCTTCTGCAAGGAGAAAAAAATCGTAACCGTCTTGAGATTGCACAGTTCCCGCAAGAGATTCTGGATTTTCTTGATGGAAAAGAATAAATTAAGTATATTTCTAATTATTAAAAATTTGCTTCGAAATTGTGAATCTTTAACTTTAAATTCCTTTTAATATGGTAAAAAAAACAGAAGGTTCGACAGGAGTGTGGGCTTGGGTTATCTCTCTTTTTTTAGCAGGTCTAATTTATATTGCTCCCAAAACCACAAAAAGCTGGGTTTCTGCAACTGTTAGGTACAGCCTGTATAGCCCTTTCGTTTGGGTGGATAAACAATATAACCTTTTACAGGACAACTTCTCCAGATATATCAAGGTTTATCGAGAAATGGGAAGATCAAAGATAGAACTAGAAATGCTTAAAGAAATCCGAGAAGAAAACAAGCGTCTTAGAGCTCTTCTAGAATTCAGTGAAAGCAACGAATTCTCAATGGTCGTAGGAGAAGTTATTGGAAATGCACGCAATCGTTTCCCATCAGAACTCACAATTTCGAGAGGAACAGACTATAATATCGAAAAAGACGATCCTGTTGTTATATCGGAAGGATTAATCGGCAGAATTGTGAATGTTGGTCCAAATACATCCATTGCCCAAATATTTCCCAACCCCGCATTGAGAATATCTGCGGTAGATCAACGAAGTAGAGTTAAGGGAATTGTTAGCTCAAGAAATGGCAGAGAACTTTTCCTAGAACAAGTTTCCAAAGAAGAAGATATTGCCGTTGGCGACAGAATTGTTACCTCTGGATTGGGTGGTGTATATCCAAAAGGTTTGCCTATCGGTCGAGTGGTTCAAATTACTGATCCTCCGCAATCGATGTTTAAGGAAATTATAATTTCACCTTTGGTTTCAACGGATAAGTTAGAAGAATTATTTGTAATAATAGATTTTAATCCGGATACTTTAGTCATTGACAGTTTAGAAAATACAACTAAAAAGGAGGAGTTATGATAGAGTTCAAAAACATTCTAATCCCATGTGATTTATCAGAGAATGCAAGAATCGCCCTGCCTTTCGCTGCAGACTTAGCAAGGAAATATAATGCAAGAATTCATATACTTCATGTCTTCGATGAGCAGCTTTTGAGTCCTATCTACTTTGAAACTGGTGGTACTTCTCAGGAGTATTATGATAAACTTCAGGAGGAGTTTAGCACAGCTTTAAAAACATTCATTGGGAACACGAATGTTGAGGGTATTGAGATTGAACAAAAACTAATCAGCGGGAATCCTTTTGTGGAAATAGTAAGATATGCACGTAAAGCATCCATAGATCTAATTGTCTTATCAACCCATGGAAGAACTGGTCTTATGCATACTTTAATGGGAAGTGTCGCAGAAAAGGTGAGCAGAAAAGCCCCATGTCCTGTTCTAACAATTAGAGCACCCGATTTTAAATTTGTTATGCCATAAAAGGAGCTTTTAATGGTATTAAAATTGGAATCTATTCCAATAGAATTCCCAGATGGATGTAATATAATTTTGGGCCAATCACATTTTATCAAGTCTGTGGAAGACATTCATGAGCTTATGGTCAATTGCAATGCCAATGCAGTCTTTGGCTTTGCATTTTCTGAGGCATCAGGCGCAAGATTAGTTCGCTCAAGTGGAACAGATACTGAATTAAAAAAAATTGCAGCGGAAAATATCATGCATCTACGATGCGGACATTCTTTTCTAATAATAATAAGGGATTCCTTTCCTATTAATTATCTTCCGCAGCTTAAGCAGGTTCCTGAAGTTGTTAATATTTACTGTGCAACTTCAAATCCAGTGGATGTAATTGTAGTTCGAACCGACAATGGAGGTGCAATTCTGGGAGTCGTTGATGGTTATTCACCAGTTGGAATTGAAGATGAAAAAGGCATCGATTGGCGACACAATTTCTTGAGGAATATCGGATATAAAAAATAAAAGCTAAATATAAATTTGAAATCGATAAATCCTCATCTGAACGTAAAATGATTTTCGATAGTGATAATTTATCTAGTGAGAATTTTCAGTTTTCCAAAGGAAATCTATGATAAAAAAAGTCGCAATAATTCAGGGCAGCAAAAGTGACGATAACCTTGGTGATAATTGTGCAGAAGTATTATCAAAATATAATATTTCTTTCGATAGATTTATCATCTCCGCACATAGAGATCCCGAGGAACTAGCACAATTTTGTAAATCGGCAGGAGATGGATACGGAATAATAATTGCCATTGCAGGACTTTCCGCTGCTCTTCCCGGTGTTATAGCTTCACGAACAACAATTCCTGTAATAGGCGTACCAGCAGAAAACGGTCCACTTAAGGGAATCGATGCTCTTCTCTCGATTGCACAAATGCCCTCGGGAATACCTGTGGCGTGTATGGGAATCGGTATGTCAGGGGCTAGGAATGCTGCTCATTTAGCTGCAAGGATTTTAAATAAGACATAATTTGTGAAAATATATAGAAAACACGCCATTAAACTTCAAAGTTAAAACAAAGGGGGATTTCTTTATCCCCCTAGTTTAGAATTACTCGCAAGAATCGTTTATTATTTAATATATAAGATTCTTTTTGATACAGTCTGATTATCAACTGTCGCTCGTATAAAATAGACCCCACTTTCTACCGATTTATTGGGAGCCCAAACTATCGATTTGCTATTATTATTCAGACACGACCAAATCGATCTTCCCTGAAGATCGAATATCTCAACTGTTGCGTGCTCAGGAACAATGATATTACATGCCGAATTAAATGGATTTGGAGTCACATCTATAGAAATATTTCGAGGTATATTAGTCGAACTTTCGCTAATATCACCAGTTCCGAAGCTAAGAAGTACATCAACTGATTCTGAACTATCAAAAGGATCGAGAGACCAGCTTTTTACTCGGAAAACATCCTTAGCAATCCATAAATACTGTTCTCCATATTTAGTAGTATCCGCGTTTATAGTATCAATCCCTGAAAGAACTATTAAAAAATCTTCTATTATGATTTGCAACTTAACACAATCTGTAAATGAGCCAGCTGGAACAGTTATGTCTTCAAAGGAAATTGCATGAAAGTTTAAGGAGAAATGTTCAATATTTGTAAATATAGAATCTATCCATGTAGTATCATAACTAACATATACCCATGAATCTCCAATATTAAATGGATCGGGTAACATTTTCATTAGTATTGTATCGGTTAAATCTATATAACTATCCCAAATCCCATCAGGTCGAATCTGAATATATCCATCTTCTGATCCCTCCCAGGTGTAAACATAAGCTTTATAGCCCGACATTCTAATTGTGTCTACTATTGCTAGAACAGTGGTATCCATTCCGGATTCAGAGGAATCCTCATATGTCCAGGTATTACCGATTTCTAAAGGAAAATAATCTTTAGCATCGAGAGCAAATGCAGAAAATACTGGTATTATGAGAAGCAATACGACTATTCCCTTGAATTTCATAATTACTCCTTTCTTATTGTTGTTTCTCACAGAAATATAACTCTAATTAATAAAAAATAGAATTTAAAATCAAGAAAAAAATAGAATTTAAAATTTGAAATTTTTCCCATTCAACAAAGTGAAGTTTACACAATTAAACAAAATACGTAGTATGTATATTAACTTTTCTTCATGTTTCTCCTTCATATATTTTCTTAATAAAAATTAGAATTTTGCGAAAACTATAAAATAAAACATCGAATACAAAACATTTTCAATATCGTCAACTTGCAAATAACGAAATTATTATGTAATTTACAAACTGATTGTGTTGCTTGAAAACTTAGGAGAAAAAATGCGCTCAGAACAAGTACGAAAATTATTCTTAGAATTCTTTAGAGAACGTGGTCATACTGTTGTTCCTTCCGCACCGATAGTACCTATTAACGATCCTACTCTTCTTTTTTCCAACGCGGGAATGAACCAGTTCAAAGATATACTCATAGGCAAGAATGCCAGTCCTTACGATCCACCGAGAGCCACATCGGCTCAGAAGTGCTTTAGAGTCTCCGGAAAGCACAACGATCTTGAGGAAGTTGGTCGCGATGCATACCATCATACATTTTTCGAGATGTTAGGGAATTGGTCCTTCGGAGATTATTTCAAGGTAGAAGCAATAAAATGGGCATGGGAACTTATTACAGAAATCTACAAACTTCCCAAAGAAAATCTTTGGGCAGCAGTCCATGAGAGCGATGATGAGTCTGCGAAAATTTGGGAGAAAGAAATCGGCTTACCATCGAAAAGAATCGTTCTATGTGGCGATAAGGATAACTTTTGGGATATGGCGGATACTGGTCCATGTGGACCGACAACCGAAATTCATTTCGATTGGAGTGAAGAGATCGATCCAAATGGATTACCTAACTCTTCCAAGCGTTTCGTAGAAGTATGGAATATTGTTTTCATGCAATACTTTCGGGAAAAATCCGGAAAATTGCATCCACTACCAGCAAAAAACGTGGATACAGGCTTGGGATTCGAGCGCCTTGTGGCAATTCTTCAAGGAACTGATGATAATTACAAAACAGATATATTTAGACCATCGATAGATATGATCTCTGAGATAAGCGGTTTCGAATACGATGATAGTGAGGATATAACGATGGCTTTCAGAGTGTTGGCAGATCATATCAGAGCAGTATCTTTTGCAATAGCTGACGGTGTACTCCCCGGTAATACCGGTCGCGGCTATGTACTGAGAAGGATTCTCAGAAGAGCTGGTAGATTTTCAAGAATTCTCGGAGTACATGATCCTATGCTTTACAAGCTTGTTACTCCGTTAGTAGATAAAATGGGCGATGTCTATACTGAACTTAAAGACAGAGTCGATCTCATTGCACGAGTCATTAAATCTGAGGAGGAAAGATTCAGCAAGACTTTGGATTTTGGACTCGAGTTGTTTGAGAAAATAGCAGAACGCGTAAAATGTAGCCAGCAGACAACAATATCTAGTGAGGATGCTTTCAAACTTTATGACACGTATGGATTCCCCTTAGATTTGACTTCCTTGATGGCTGAAGAGAAAGGATTAACGGTTGATTTGCTTGGATTCGATGAATTGATGAGCCAACAACGAAATAGAGCAAGAACTGCAACAGAATTCGAAGTAACACACCAGAAAAAGGAAGAATGGTTGCGTATAACAAGTGGATCAGAAAATAAATCACTTTGTTATGAATCCGAATCGGAAATGGCTGAAATAAGATGTCTGAGAGCTTTGAATGATGATAAAATTGAAGTCGTTCTCTCGCAAACACCGTTTTATGCAGAGTCCGGCGGACAGGTTGGTGATACAGGAAAGATAATAGGCGATACTTTCGAATTGGATGTTATCGACACTCAATACGAAGGCGTCCACATTGCACATATATGTGAGGTGAAAGGTGATATGGGAAATCTTTTCACCGCGATAAAATTAAATCCTAAAGTAAAAGTCAGCATAGATCACAAACGTCGAGAAGGAATTCGTAGAAATCATACTGCCACTCATTTGCTGCACAAAGCCTTACGAGAAATTCTCGGTAATCATATACATCAGGCTGGTTCATTAGTAGCTCCTGACAGACTGAGGTTTGATTATACACACTTCGATTCACCAGACACAGAACAACTCAACAAAATCGAGAAATATGTGAATGATATCGTTATGCAAAATTTACCCGTAGATATTACAATTTCATCGTTTGATGAGGCTATATCACAGGGTGCAATTGCGCTCTTCGGTGAAAAATACGGCAAAAAGGTTCGTGTAGTAACTGTGGGTGACTATTCAATGGAGCTATGTGCTGGAACTCATCTGGATTATATGGGTCAGATAGGTCTTTTTGTGCTATTGCATGAGGAAAGCATTGGTTCCGGAATGCGCAGAATCGAGGCTTTAACTGGCGAAGAAGCATACAAATATTTCAATTCGATTAAAAACAGATTCCAACAATTAGAGCAAAAACTTCATTCGACAGGAGATGATATATTAGAAAAGATAGAGAAAATGGAGAATCAAATAACCGAATTAAGAAAAATAACCGACCACATTTCCAATAAGCGGATAAAGAATGAAGCAGAGCTATTACTTAATAATGCCACACTTTTTAACGACTCAAAGATAATAGTATCGATAATTGATGCGAATAACAAAGAGGAAATTCAAGCTGCAATAAAATTCCTTGAAAATAAAATCGAATCCGGAGTTATTTTCCTTAGTGCAGCATTTGGAAGTGAGAAGGTTTCGTTTATGTGCCGTATCACAGATGACATTATTAACAATAAAGGGCTTAATGCAGGTGATCTCGTTAAACTCGCAGCTAAAATCACAGACGGCGGAGGCGGAGGAAGACCAGATTTCGCTCAAGCAGGTGGTAAAGATATATCGAAAATAAATCAAGCTGTCAACACTGTTAGAGAAAAAATTGAAAATATATTGAATAACTGAGAGGTGAGCAATGCAAAGGATTACCCTTTTTGTATGCGTAATAATTTTATTTGCATCTCTAGCATTTCCTCAGGGAGGTATTGTCGAATGCTGGACAATCGAAACACAAAAATCCAAAACCACTGTTCAGAAAGTTGCTGTTTTCCAAGATAGAGCTTTGGTTGAAAGAACCGGAAGAGTTCAAATACCTGAGGGTGATGGTAAGATCTTTGTAGCGTATCTTCCACAAAATATCGATAAAAATTCAATTCGGGCGAGTGCAAAGGCAAATGTTAAACTAAAACTAAGCAGCATTGAAATTCATTTTGTTAAGCACACACCAGAATCGATAAAGGCAATTAAAGATTCAATTCAGGAAATCGACGATCGTCTAGCAGAACTTAAAATTCAGGTAGAGGGATTGAAAATTCGAGACAAATTCCTTATTTCTATAGCGAATCTGGGTGGTTCAGTGCCTAATGATAAGCATCTGATTATCATTCCAGAAAATCTCACATCGACTTCTGAATTCCTGAAAACCGAATTGACAAGCAAAGCCAAAGAACAAACGAGTATCAGTGTCGAAAGACGAGAACTCAATAAAAAACGCAGAGAACTTAACGAGAGACTTATGAATTTAACAGGTGGGAAGGCTGGACGAGGTTATAGGGTCGAAATACCATATAAATCCAAAACAGCAGGAACAGCAGAAGTTGAAATAAAGTATATTACATATAATACAGTATGGTTTCCAAAATACGATGCTCGATACAATGAGGAAAGCGGAAAAGTTGAGCTTTCATATTATGGTGTTGTTAGACAGAGCACAGGAGAAGATTGGGATAACATAGATTTAGTTCTCTCTACAGCACAACCGCACCTCGGTCTTGATCCTCCTTTTCTTGGCACGTGGTATTTAAGGATTTTCGCACCCCGACCATCACAAGCATACGGGGTTTCTGCAGGAAAAGGACTAACCCGAGAACTCACTTTAGACGCATCAGAAGCGAAAAAATTCGAAAGTCTCGATGAAATCGCTGAATTCGAAACTGCTCGAGCCGTTGTTTCAGGGGAACAAGTCGTATTTGAAGTTCAAGGAAAACAGACAATCCCAGCAGATGGACAAAGCCACACAATTACAATAAGCGAACTTGAATTTAGCGCAGAGAAAAAATTTATCACAGTTCCTCGAAGAGACACTCGAGTTTTCATAGTTGCAAAAACAACCAACAACTCTGACTATTTATTGCTTCCTGGGAACATATCAGTATTTCAAGGCTCAGAATTTCTTGGCACAAAATACCTGGATTCGTCCATTGCTTACAATGAAAAATTCGAACTATCTCTTGGTTCAATTCAAACGATCAAGGTAAAATTCGAAAGAGTAAAAGAATACTCAAAGAAATCGGGCATAATCGGTCAGAACAAAAAAGACCTTTTTGAATATAACATAACCTTAACAAGCAATTCACACTCGAATGTAAATATCGAGATTCGCGATCATATTCCAGTTTCCACACTGGACATAATTAAAGTTGAGGATGTAGAATTTAACCCAGAACCAGATTCTAAAAACGAACATTTTCAGGGTGAAGTTATTTGGAATATTCAACTCGCTCCCTCGGAGAAAAAGCAAATCAATACTAAATTTACCGTTAAATACCCAAAAGATAAAAATATAATGGGTATCTAACAGCAAGACACTAAAACATTCTAACATTATTTGATTACAAAAGGCAAATTAATATTCCAGAATTAACCAAATATGAAAACCTTTGATCAACAGAAAATTTCAAATTACATTATCTCAATATTACTACCCTTTCTGGCATTCATTGCCGCAATAGAAAGAGGTTGCATGTATCGATCGACAAAAGAAATACTTGCATTGGTAATCTGGGGATTGGGAATTCTTATTTTCCTTGGGATCAAGAAAATAAACATACCTCCTAAAACATTCACAGTATGCTGGCTTTCGTTTTGGCTTTGGGGTATTCTCTCCATTCTAACTACTGTCTCTCCGGATAGTACAATCCGATGGATGTCCTCTACTGGAGCAATTGTTATTTTAGCTTTATTGACTTATAGAACGATTCAAGAGCCGCTTAAGGATTTTTATAGGCTTATGTTCATCGGTGCATTAATCATTGTTTTAATAGGTTATACCTTCCTGATAATTGCTAAAGCAGGATATATTACTGGTTCGCACATTATGCAGCTGCACTTTATTTCCACATTCTTTTGGAAGAATCCTGCTGGAAGTTACTTAGCTCTTTTTATTCCTATTGGTTTTGGATTAACATGTTCGGAAAATAATAAAGCCTGGAAAATATTCTTTATAATCTTCACAATATTGGCATTTTCGGCATTGCTTTTGACTCGATCACGAGGTGCAATGATCTCTCTATTTATCGCCATTGTAATTAGCTTACCATTCCTCATAAAACAGGTTCTAAGGAACTGGCCAAAAATTGTACTTATTGTTGTAGTTGGATTTGCTTTGTCGTCAACGATAATACCTCCATCATGGTTAGTGGCAAGATTTAAAAAACTTGAGGAGGTTTCGCAAGAACAAGCCGAAGATCCTATTCAGGAGAGAAAATTAATGCTTCGAATGGGATCTCGAATTATAGCAGACAGACCAATTCTTGGTGTTGGTGCAGGCGCATTCTTATCGGTATATCCATCCTATCTCGAAAATAGTCATTACCTTTCGAAACATTTGCACAACCAGTATCTTCAATTTGCTGTCGAGGGTGGCTTGCCAATGGCGATCTTCTTCTTTGTTGCTCTTGTTAGTTCGATATGGTTGATATTCCGAAAATCGAAAAAAGAAAAAGATATTTTACTATGGTGTATCGGTGTTGGAACTCTTTCCTATGCTGTTCATATGACTCTGGATTTCAATTGGGAATTATGGGGAACATCGATACCGTTTGTCTTTTTTCTTATAGTGGGTCTCAAGAAATCATCGAGAGATTTCAGTATTAAATCTGGAAGTATAATTAAATATTCACTTATAATAATCTCAGTTATTGGGTTTATTATAACCGGAATTATCTCTCAATCCACACTTTACTTCAACAGCAGCGAAATTCAGAGTCAACCTGAAGAAAGAATAACTTATTTAAAACGCGCAATTAATTTGTACCCATTCTCTGCTCGATTTCATCATGAATTGGGTCTTAAATACAAGCTTAAAGGAAAGTTTGATATTGCCCAAAAAGAATTTGAAAAAGTATTGGAACTGGAACCAGAGAATATTGATGCTTTATATAGTCTTGGATTCTTACTTTGGCATACCGATAGTACTATAGCACATGAATACGTTATTCGTGCTTTAAATCAAGCTCCGTATGTTCTGCCCAGAGAGCAACTTAAAGCTGCAAAGAGATTTCTTAATCTTTCCGACACCACAAAGGCAAAGCAAATATTGCTTTCTATGACCGAATGTTTCTCTACGAACCCAAGAACACCATATTCTGAGGGTACTACTGGATATCGTTATATTGTTGCAAGAGCGATGTTCTTGCTGAGCAATATTTATACTGTTCAAAATAAAGCAACAGAAGCAGAGGAATTATTTGAGAAAGCACAGATTCTCGGTTGTCCTCGCTACTTTGACCGACTTGCATATCAGTGGGGAATAAAAACACCTGCTCCTGAATGGATTGTTATGGAATTTATCGAAGCGACTACAATGAATGATACGAGTCTTGTGAAAGAATTATTGGCTGACACTTCCGAATATTGGAGAATAGGCCAAGAGCTTTATCTAACGCAAATATACGATGTTCAAATCACCATGATACAAGGAAAGGCGATAGTGGATGCTCTTGTCATGGTGTGTAAAGACAGTGAAGTTAATTGGAATTTATGGTTTTTCAAATTAGTTCTCACCAATGAAGGTTGGAAAATAACGTTTTAGTTTTGATTTTCAAAATCGAGCATAAGTAAGGATTTGTAATTTGCTCCTCTATATTGCAGATCTCGATGTTTGAGCTGTAAATATCGAATTACACTTACAATTTATTGCTATTCAGGATGTTACAGAAACTGGGTAAAATTCACTTGGTTAAATTATCGAGTATAAAAAATGGTCGGAGGATGTAAAAACCCCCGACCTAATCCACAATCCAACAATGTGAATTTATTTACTTATTTAACTACTCTTTTTGTCTTTTGGGATTCAGTAGGTATGTCCTCGGTTGCTTCTTCCTCCTCAGCAGTTTCTCCTTCCTCAGTTTCCTTCTCAGCCATTGCAACTTCTTCACCTTCTTCAGGGATCGTTAAGCCTAATTCGGCAGCTCTTTTTTCATTTATTACCTTATAACCAGTGTCAACAGTAACAACAGGAATGTCGGCAGGTATGGTACCATCTAAAATACTAATAACCATCTCACCTGCGGCTTTACCTTGATCCGCACCGTTTAGTCCGTATTCGCAAAGGAATCCATCTTCAATAGAATACCTAAAAAGACACAACTCTGGTAGTTTATTATTATCAATTATCCACTTTACAACCATTTCGGCAGGTAAATTGATTTCGCTTGTTTCATCGGTAAGAGTGAGGCATGAATAAAAACCGATAGCATCGACAGTAGTCTGATATTCAGCAATCTTTTCCTTCCAACCTTCGAAATCATTGGAAATATAGACTTCTACAAGTTCTATTGGCAATTCCGTCTCTTTCAACCACCCAAAAACAAGTTGTGATGTAGGACTTTCATCAGAAATAAATGCTATCTTCTTCACATCGGGAGCTAAAGATTTCAAGAATTCAAAAGCTTTGTCAAATTGATCTCTCTCGATAACACCTGTAACATTTTCAGCAGGGAAATTGAAAACTGAAGGATCGTTATTAACAGCTGCAAACACAATAGACATCTTATCACCAACATGATTCTTACCAACTAATTCACATGCATTATCGTCAAACAAAACTAACACATCAGGTTTGAACTTTTTAATCTTTTTCTCAGTATTTTCAGCAGATTCAAGTTTCCAATCCTCATCCGTTTTACGTTTAGTGTCCATATAATAGATTTCTAGATTAATCTCCTTTTCACCAAGAGCTTCCTTCAAACCCTCCAATTCCTCCATACACCATACAAATTCTTCACTATAACTGAAAACAACCAAAACCTTTGGTGGACCCTTTGCGCACCCCATAAAGCTAACCATAATTAAGACAGCCATAACCCATAAAATCCTTTTCATGTCCCCCTCCTTGTTCAAAGGATTATTAAATTTTAAACATATTTACTTTATTTACAATATTACACATTAATATAACGGGATGAATAAACCAATTATCATCACTAATTAAAAATAATGTATAAAAATAACCCGAACCCAAATTACTTTATCAACAATTTACCCCTAAACAATCAAAGCTCTAATAAATCTATACCAATCTTAGAGTTATCCATAGTCTAATATATACTTCTGACAACTCTTAGAAACTATTCATACTCCGCTAACCTTAGCGAGGACGCAAACCAAGACCTAATAAGTCTTGAGAATATTTCTACTTTAACTGTACAGTTAATAGTAATCAAAAAGAATAAAACGAACTTTCCTCATCTCCCCCCAAAGATTAGAAAAGACGATAACCCTAAAAACTGAATATATAATACTTCAATTAAGACAATTAACAAGAAAATTCTCACAATTTTTTTTGATAAATATTTTTTTTTCGTATCTATGAAACTTTGAATTATTGGTAAGCTTTCATTTTCTATTGCTTAACCCACTCAAAATGTTAGTTTAGGATTTCAGATATTACTGAATTGAGGGAATAATGAAATCACCATTGCTCTTTACTGGCAAAACCGACTATGCATATGCGTCGGGTGTAATAAGAGGTCTCGAGAATTACCTTCTTGGTCGAAGTGAATATCAGAAGTTAATAGATTCCGATCCAGATAGTATAGACAATGTTTTGGCAGAATTTGGATATTCGAGTAGCGAGAAAGATCCGGAGATAGCGCTCAATCATGCAACAGAGAAACTTTTCGAAACAATTGATAAATTATCAAAAGAGGATAAAATAGCCGATATCTGGAAGGTTAGAGCCGATTTCTCGAAAATTTCTGCTATTGTTAAATCAATACTTTTAGATACTGAACCACCGGAGTTAGTAACTTGGGGATTCTTTAACTCTGAAGAACTCAGCAGAGAGATTTACTACTATTTCGATCCAGAAAAAAAATGCTCGCTTCCGGTTCATTACATTAAGACAATAGAGCGAGCACAATCAAATTTCAAAAGCCATAAAACAACTCTTTCTGTAGATATCGCGGTGGATAGCTCATTTTCTGATTATGTGAGTACTATTATTCCAAGAAGTGAGTATTTTAAACGATTTT
>CAZLTJ010000009.1:0-1862 GCA_964562425.1 uncultured bacterium | reverse complement strand
CATTTGAGGGCATGCTTATCCCACTCGACAATTATTTCCGAGGGAAACTCCTTGCACACTATAAATATACTCGGTATTGCCTTTATGGTCTCGAGCTCATTTTGGCATATGAAAGCATAAAACTCGAGGAAATTGCAATTCTAAGAACAATTGTCCGAGCCATGAAAGCTCGATTACCTGTCAATAAACTTAAGGAGGTGATAAACTTTGCCTTGGAATAAACTAGCAGCAATAGGTGACTTCTCCACAGTTTTCCCGTTAAAGGCAATCGGTATCGAAGTGCATCCTGTGGACGATAATGAAGATGTAGCAAAAATTCTTCGTAATTTAGCTATAAGCAAAGAGTTCGGTATTATATTCGTAACCGAGAGCCTGTTGAAACCCGCACAGGAAGTTATGAACGAGTTCTTAGATAAAGAGATGCCTGCAATAATCACAATCCCGAGTATTAGTGGTTCGCTAGGGTTAGGAGTATCGCGAGTTCGCGAGATAATGAAACGTGCTGCTGGTCGCGATATTATGGCTGAAGAAGACTAACTTCATTAATTCTTCCCAAATTTCATTCCTGAATATTAACTAAGGTTATTGAAATCGAAATAGAAATCAGAGGAAGTTGAAATTGTTGATTATCAATGTGTTCTTAAACTTTCTGCAATATAACTTACCATAGAAAGATTGTTGTATGTGTAATTTATGTGGTGCTTTACGTTGATATTTCCCTCAAAACATATTTGTTTTTAATACCATTAATAATTCTAATTCTTTCTAATTCTGGGTATTCAGAATCCTGTGAAGGGAACTTAAATTTTGTAAAAAAAGCATGTGTAATATCGTCATTTTCTATAATAAAAGTATCCTCGAAAGCGTAAATAAATGATATGTAATCTGGACCAAATGAATTAGAAACTGTATCTTGTGAAACTAAATGAGATTTTAAATAATTAGGAATATACTTCTTTTTAATTTTTCTTGTAGTGTATCTATAATGCCATTCGTTATAGTAAACATATAGTGTACATCTTAAAGAATTTTGACCATCTTCATGAATTTTAATTGAATCTAAATGTGTGAATATTGTATAAGTTTTGATTTTTCTTTCCTCACCGCATTTCACAATCCAAAGGGAATACAAAGGATCGTAAATTATATTTTTTCTTAACTTCATTTCTACTTTAACATTTGCAAAAGTTTGGGATGTAGTTATATCATAGCTGGGTAGAATATCTAACATATAAATAATAATGCAAGATAGAATAACAAGAATTAATATCACAATTAACAAAGGTCCAATAATTGTTTTTATTGACACATTATTGATAGAAATTCTCATTTATTACTCCTACTTTATGGAAAACAAATAGCTCGTGTAAATCATTTCTTGAATAAAACTAAGTAAACTAAACCTTATAACCAATGGAATTCCTCCTATACCAATGATACCGTTTCCACTCGTTGTCGTCCTGGTCGAATTCGTCGAGCTGCTTAGTCAGATAAATTTAGAGCTGTTGTTTCTCAACGGGTGTTATCTTTTTTCGAAATTTTCTATAATAACGAATTGCCATACCTATGATCCATACAACATTATAAACTAAACACCAAAAGAAAATTCTTAAATCGTATTTAAAGTATAATGCCCTTTTGGGCAAAGTAGCCCGAAAATAGTGGAAAAATACAGAATTTACGGAACAGAAGGCCGGTTTTGCGCATCTTAATTGAGTAGCAGCGAGGCCTGGGGACCAGTATGGAGTATTCGGAGCAAAGGTGGAACTCCCTTGCTGCTCGGTTAAGAGCGGGAAACCGTGCTGGCGCAGCCGAGCTCGTTGATATATACTATAAGCAGATTTATGTCTTTATGAGAAGGC
>CAZLTJ010000008.1:10562-45774 GCA_964562425.1 uncultured bacterium | reverse complement strand
GTTTAGGGTCTTAAATATATTTTTTCTTTTTATTCTGAGTTTTAGATTTTTAAAATACATTAAGGAGGCATATATGAGAGGTCTTGCATTGAAAGCGGTCCTCACTTTGGTTTTACTTATTATTTCTTTGTGGTTCTTGTGGCCAACAATTCGCTTGATGACAATGTCACAAGAAGCTAAAGAAGATAATCCCGCATTAGTAAACAATCTTCAACTTAAGGGTATCCGTCTGGGTCTCGACCTTCGAGGTGGAACAAACCTTATGTTTGAAGTTGATACTACAAAGCTTCCTGAGGATATGACCGAAATCCCCTTGGAAGAAGCGGTAGAAGTTATAAGATCCCGTGTTGACCAGTTTGGTGTTGCTGAACCCTCAATTCAGCCTGCAGGTGATAGAAGAATCATTATTGAACTCCCCGGTATTCAAGACATAGAAGGAGCTAAAAAACTTATACAAGAAACTGCTCTTTTGGAATTTCGATTAGTTTTAGATGAACGTGATGTCAAAAGATTCGTTGATGGAATGGATTTGCTTTTAAGCGAGCATCCGGAATACATCGAATTGGCTCAAAAAGGTCTTTCTGTCGAACAAATCGAGACTGAAATCGAAAAATCTATTAAATCGGACACTTCATCTGAATTATCCGAGACAAAAGATACCACATCCAAACCATCCAAAGAAGAAATTGAACCTTTTAGAAAAACAATCGAGTCTACACTCCAGAAAACGGATTCTATTATAAAGGGTAAGGAAATTTTTGAAAGAGAGGAACGAGAAAGTACATACATTCCGACGGTTTCCATCGAAGGAGAAGAACTTCCCGAGACTAGCAGACCGTTTTCGTCGATGATATACGTTCGACGAAACAATATCTTGGTCGTTGGGAAGTATGTTAGTTTAGTGGATAAATTAATTCAGTTATCCAAAATTCAGAAAATAGTTCCCAAATCAACACTGCTCTGGGATTCGAATTTCGACGAATTTGAAGGGTTACGAGTTAAGATTCTTTATCTTCTCAGAGACAAACGAGAAATAACAGGTGCATTTTTAAAGAGTGCTACTTGGCGTCTCGGTGGAGGAAGAAATCCAAACGAACCAACAGTTTACCTGGATTTCAATAGCGATGGTGCAAGAATTTTCTCTGCAGTAACAGGTGCAAATATTAATAAGAGATTAGCAATAATTCTTAGTGATAAAGTTTACTCAGCTCCAGTAATCGAAACAAAGATTCCAAATGGTAAAGCAACGATTGTAGGTATTCGAGAGATAGATGATGCAAAGAGAATAACAATAATTCTTCGTGCAGGTTCTCTCCCGGTTCCACTAAACATAATCGAAGAAAGAACAGTAGGTCCTAGCTTGGGTGAGGACTCAATAAAAAGAGGAACAAGAGCAGCAATTCTCGGACTAATTCTTATCATGATATTCATGCTAATATACTACAAGTTCGCAGGAATTGTAGCAAATGTGGCATTGATTTTGAATATAATTTTTGTTATGGCTGCACTTTCTGTTCTCAATGCTGCTCTGACCTTACCCGGTATTGCAGGTTTGATATTGACAATAGGTATTGCTGTGGATGCAAATGTATTAATATATGAGCGAATCCGTGAGGAAATTAGAGCAGGTAGAACGCTCCGAATGGCAATCGATGCGGGTTATTCAAGAGCTATTATAACAATTATCGATGCTAACATTACAACACTTATTGCAGCAGCTGTCCTATTCTACCTTGGAAGCGGACCTATTAGAGGTTTTGCTACTACTTTAGGGTTAGGCTTAATCATATCGATGTACACGGCAATCATAGTAACAAGAATGATTTTTGACTGGTACGTTAGTGCGTTCAGCAAAGAAACAATTTCCATATAAATAACGGGGGTTAAAAATGCAATTTTTCAAAAATATTAACTGGGATTTCCTCAGATTAAAATATATAGCTCTGACTTTCTCTGGAATTCTTATAATTGCAAGTTTAGTTTCGATTATAGGTCATAGAGGACCAAGATATGGTATAGACTTTACCGGTGGAAGAGTTATTGAAATTAACTTTGGTAAGAACCCAGACCTAGGCGAAGTCCGATCTGTGCTGCATAGTGCCGGATTTGGACAACTCGAGACTCAATCGATAAAAAATAATCCATGGGTTATTTTCAAAGTTCCAATGGAACTTGATGAACAATATAGCGATATATCCACAAACATTCTAGATCTCCTTAGAGCTAACTTCTCACCTCAGATGGGATATGGAATCGAAATTCTGTCGATAGATAAAGTAGGACCAAAAGTCGGCAGTGAGCTCAAAGATAAAGCTATCAAGGCAATATTACTTTCCTTAGCATTGATGTTTATATATATCTGGATAAGATTCCAACTTCGTTTTGGTGCCGCATCTGTTATTGCATTGTTCCACGATGCTCTCGTTACACTTGGGATATTGTCATTGCTCAATGTAGAGATAAATTTACCGATAATAGCGGCATTGCTAACAATCGTAGGTTACTCGATAAACGACTCGATCGTTATTTCGGACAGAATTCGAGAAAATATGACACGTCTTAGGAAACTACCGTTCCATGAAATTGTCAATAAAAGCCTTAATCAGGTATTCTCCAGAACCATTATAACATCATTGACAACGTTAATAGTCGTTCTGTGTCTTCTAATATTCGGTAGTTTAGTTATTCGAGATTTTGCACTTGCTCTATTAGTAGGAATTCTCGTCGGAACATATTCTTCAATCTATATCGTAAGCCCAATTGTCGTTATGTGGGAGAAATGGTTACCAAAAAGAGTAGGTTCCGTAAAGGTTAAAACAGTTAGATCGAGGTAAATTCTCTTAAGAATAAACAAAAACTCATCACTAATTTTGCCGGATGTCCTTTTGATGTCCGGCATTTTTTTATTCGAAGTGTATTATAAACTTTAAACCTCTCAGTTTCACACAATTAATAAACTGAACCATTCAAATGCTCCAATAATTGTTTTATTAATCATAAAGGGAAGCAACAAAGAAATAATATTATTTTGCTTTCAGATTCAGAAAGTTACAGATCTTGGAGAAACCTCTCGAAATCCTTAACTTTCTTAGGCTTATTATTACGATCATATATGATTGTATGATCTTAATCGATAAGACATTCAGCATGATGCTGTACACCTCCATGGAATCTTTCTTTTAGAAGACCTTTGCTTTTTAACACTCGCCAATACGAGGTTATATCTTTCATTCCCAATGCAATATCTTCTTCGGCTGCCTATGAAGATATGTTGACAAAAATAACTGTTGTTAAAGGACGAGTTACATCCGTTCCGTAATCCTGTGATAGTTTTTCTCTAATCTTCTCAGTAGTAATTAGTTTGCCTTTTTCAATTCTTCTAATTAGCGAATCGACATTTAAAGGTCTTGGTATTAACATTGTATCCTACCAACGATTCTGCATTTTCTCAGAAATTTCAACAATTTTTGCCGCTTTTTCCTTGTGAAGCTTTTACCGTGCACTTTTGCGAGATTTCATTTTCTATCTCCAGTATGTTAATCTTCCTGCAAAATATTATGATATTATGATAGCATCCAAAAGATATACTTTTAATCTCTATAAAATTGGTTTTTAATTTCCCTATAACAGTTTATATTTGCCAGAACCCAGATGGAGAAGGACATGAAACAAGAATTCGCTTCTATTGTGGAAGCAGTAAAAGATTTGAGAAAAGGCAAAGTAATAATCGTCGTGGACGATGAGGACAGGGAAAACGAAGGTGATTTCATCGTCCCTGCGCAGCTAATTACACCTGAAATTGTTAATTTTATGGCTAAAGAAGGGCGTGGTCTTATATGTACACCAATGACCTCGATACGATTAGAGGAACTAAAATTAAATCGCATGGTAGAAAATGAAACCGCAATCCATGGAACGGCATTCACTATATCCGTCGACTATATTCACGGAACGACTACTGGAATTTCTGCTTTCGATAGATCAAAGACCATCAAGGCTCTTGTAGATCCGAATACTAAACCAGAAGACCTTGCAAGACCCGGACATATCTTTCCTTTGCGAGCAGCATCGGGTGGTGTATTGAGAAGAGCCGGTCATACTGAAGCTACAGTCGATTTAGCAAGAATCGCTGGATTATATCCTGCTGGGGTATTATGCGAGGTTATGGATGACGATGGCAATATGGCAAGATTACCCAAACTTTTTGAAATAGCCCACAAATTTAATCTCAAAATTATTACAATCGAAGATCTGATAAACTATCGCCAAAAAACTGAGAAACTTATAAAACAAATCGTTAAAGCAAAATTGCCAACTAAGTGGGGCATATTTAACATATTATTTTATAAGGATATACTCACAAATGAAGAACATATTGTACTTATTAAAGGTGATATTGAAGGCAAGGAAAATGTATTGGTTAGAGTTCATTCAGAGTGTTTTACTGGCGATTTATTAGGTTCATTGAGATGCGACTGTGGGGATCAGCTTCATGCTGCAATGGAACAAATCAACGACGAAGGTCTGGGAGTTCTGTTATATATGCGACAGGAAGGTCGTGGAATCGGTCTTGTAGAAAAGATAAAGGCATATAAAATACAAGATCTTGGTTTTGATACAGTCGAGGCAAATTGCAGGCTTGGTTTTGAGGGTGACTTACGAGATTACGGCATTGGGGCACAGATCCTTGCAGATCTCAGCCTTACGACTATTAAGTTGATGACAAACAATCCGAGGAAGGTTGTGGGACTTGAGGGGTACGGTCTAAAAATTGTTGAGCAAATTCCGATAATTATAAAACCTACTTCTCACAATGTTGCTTACCTTAGGACCAAAAAGGAAAAACTGGGACATAAAATTCCAGATGAAATTCTGAAAGAAAAAAGGGATGAATAATTTTAACATTGGAGATTCATGAGTAATAATAGCAACAAGAAAAGACCAGCTTTAATAATATCCGTAGATGGAAAAGAACGAGAGGTTACCTTTGAGGAGCTTACACTATCGAATAACCTAACTCTCGAGGTTATGATGCGATTATTAATTGACAAAAACTTAATCGATGCGGATGAATTTATGACCAAACTACAGGAATTAAAAAACGAAAGATTCAAAACTGAATGAATGTTTGTTATGCCAATAAAAATTACAGGTAATATATCTCTTTGCTGGACGTAGAATATGCAACAATTAGATGAGATAAATTCCTGCTTACCTTTAAGCTGGACAGCACATAGAGCGGCTGAAAACCCTAAGAAAGCATTAACTATTCTCTTCGTAATTGTTCTATCGGGTATTGGTGCAGCTTTTTATATGGAGGCTTTGATGTGGGGGTTATTCGCTATAATAGTTCTGTTTATTGGGCTTTCAGGATTTTTTTTACCTCGGAAATATCTTATAGACAGCACAGGCATTCGGGAAAAATATTTGGGGCAGGAAAGAATTACAAGCTGGTATTATTTTCGAAGAACGGTTGTTGTTGGAAGTGATATATTGCTATCGCCATACAATAAAAGAACAGTAATGGAACGTTTCAGAGCATGGAATGTCCATACACCTGATAATAATACTGCGAACCTTATCGCCAAATTAGTCGAGATTAAGACTGCTGAAAATAAAAGTGGGAGAAATTTGTAGGTTTTATTTAAAATTGTTATTTCAGGATTTTGTTTTACAATAATTACGGGAGTTTGAAATGCCCCAAGATAAGGATTTTTGGCATCTCGACTGGGATGAGGAATTAAGTGAGAGTATTACACCCAGTCAAGAAGCTATACTCGATAGAATTGCCAAAGAAGTTGTAGATAGACAGATGTCAGTGCCGGTACTTATATTTCTTGAGACTGTTAGACCTTTAAATTGGATGTCGAGTCAGGTTTTGCTATTTTTTGAACCGATTACAGCATGGTTTTTCGGACTAAAGGAATTGATCGACCTAAGAAGAGCATTGGATAAACGAGAATCCATACCTATGCTTATGGACAAAATACAAAATTCTCAAGAAGAACATCGAGAAAAATTAGCAATAGAAAAAGCGGAAAAGAAAAAATCTAAATCCAAAAATAATCCTTTAAAATAATGATTCGTAGTGATTTCGGAGAATAAATGCTTAAGGAAACTTTTAAAATTTATATAATTTCAATTTTATTATTATCTTTGGCTTTTGCACAATCCGGAAAGTTCACGGACAGAGTGGAATTAGTCAGACTTAAATTTGGTGGAGGGGGAGATTGGTACAATGGACCTACTGAATTACCTAATCTTGCACAGTTTGTCAAAGCCAATGCAGGTATTAACATTTCGGCAACCGGCAAATATGTTGAACCTTTGGACGAGGATATCTTTAAATATCCAATTCTATTTATGACTGGACATGGTAACTGCTTTTTTACCGATAAGGAAGCAGCAAATCTTCGACTTTGGATGAATGCTGGCGGATTCCTTCTTGTTAATGATGACTATGGATTAGATAAATCTTTCCGAAGAGAATTGAGAAAGATTTTCCCTAATAAAGACCTTATAGAATTACCATTTGATCATGATATCTACCATTCCTATTATGATTTCCCTAGTGGTCTTCCAAAAATTCACGAACATGACGGCAAACCACCTCAAGGTTTCGGGATTTTTTCCGAAGGTCGATTAGTTCTGTTTTACGCATACGAATCCGACATTGCTGATGGTTGGGACGACCCGAGTGTTCATGGCGATCCACCTGAAAAACGAGATGCTGCATTAAAAATGGGAACGAATATTATAGTTTACTCGCTAATTAATTAGATAATTAATATTCTTCAATTATTTTTGTGGACTTATAATTTTCAATCATAAGAATCATTGTTAAATTCTTACAACTAACAATTCCATTATCCTGACACGCTTCATTAGAATATTCTAAGATACTGAATACTTTCAGCTTGGATTTTTTATTGCTTTCTTAGAATTTAAAAAAACGATATTTGCAAATTAAATTGCATTTGAGAAAAGGCTCCCCCAGTAAGCCTGCCCCAGGGCAATTCCCTGATCATTAGGAGGATTATACCCGAGAAGATGAACTCGAATTTTTTCCTTAAGTATTTCACTTATCATTTGTAAAAGAACACTGTTTTGAAAAACTCCACCAGATAAAATAACATCTTCAATGTCATATTTTTTAGCAAGACGCATGATTATTTCTGCAGTAGCAAAGGCTACAGTGGAATGGAACAAATTCGATAGAATGCTTACTTTCTCTCCTTTTAACATTCCTAAGGCTAATTCTTTCAAGGAGAGATCAAAATTCAGTTCGAGGAAATCGTCTTTTTCTATTATTTCATAATTTAATCGTTCAGTTAAATCAATATTATCCACAATCGATTCCATCAACATAGGAGCTTCTGCTTCATAACTATTATAGAAAGTCACACCAATAATAGCCGCTGCCGCATCAAAAAGTCTGCCCATACTCGATGTTAGCGGTGCCTGATTCTTAGTTATAATCTTCTGAATAATTTTCATCTCAAATGGACTAACATATTTCATAACGGGAAGATTAAGCTTTGCAACATCCCTGCTGAAAATTCTATAAAGATATGCGAAAGCCATACGTGATATTTTCAATGCAGATCTATCTCCTCCTGGTTGGGGAATCTTCCGAAGTGAAGCTGTTCTCTCGATGGAGCCATCAGGTTTAGCAATAAAAAATTCACCTCCCCATATTGTCCCATCTGTCCCTAAACCGGTACCGTCGAAAACAACCGCAATAACTGGTGTTTTGATTTGTTTTTCAGCAATTTCAGCCCAAGCGTGAGAATGATGATGTTGAATAGAAACTATGGATATTTGAAATCTTTCTGCTAATTCCATTCCCAATCTCGTTGAAAGATAATCCGGATGCAAATCCGTTATTACCGCTTTCGGTTTGATATTTAACCACCTAAGAAATTTTTCCACAGTTTCACGCCAGAAATCCTGAGTTTTTGGATCAGACATTTCACCCAAATATTGCGAAGTATAAACGTTCTTTCCGTCCGATATTGCAATCGAGCTTTTCATATCTGCACCTGCTGCAATAACAGGAATTCCTCGAACTGGTAAAACATATCTTGCTGGAGTATAACCTCGGGACTGGCGAATCAGTATAAGGTTTTTATTAATTGAAAAGGCAACAGAATCATCAACTCTATTATGGATTCTTCGATTATGCCACAAAAAAGCATCCGCAATAGAAAGGTCTCGCATTGCCTCTTCTGGGGATTTAGCAATTGGTTCATTTCTGAGATTACCGGATGTTGCTACGATGATTTCAGGTGCGCCAAAATGAAATAGGAGATGATGAATAGGCGCATAGGGAAGCATAACCCCAATATTAGAAATTTCTGGAGCAATCTTGTTCCCTAACAACGTATTTTCTTTTTTCTGCAGAAGCAAAATTGGTGCTGAAGGATTATTTATAACGCTTTCGTCAAAATCACTCATCTCTGCTATCTTTTTCACAGTAGCAATATCTCGTGCCATAACTGCAAACGGTTTTCTGGGACGATTTTTCCAGCATCGAAGTCTTTCAATTGTTTCTATATTCATAGCAGAACACATAAGATGAAAACCGCCAATTCCTTGAGTTGCAACAATCTTCCCCTCAGATAGGAGCTTAGCAGCGATCTCAATTGCTTTTACGCCCGAAATCTTACCTTTTAATTCATCATTATCATTGTTTCTAAAATCGAGGAAATATTCCGGACCGCATGAAGGGCATGCAATAGGCTGAGCGTGATACCGTCGATTGGCAGGAAATTCATATTCTGTTTTACATTCGCTGCACATATTAAATTCCGACATTGTAGTATTTGGCCTGTCGTACGGTAGCTCTTCAATAATTGAAAATCTTGGTCCACAATTTGTGCAGTTTATAAATGGATAGTAATATCGTCTATTATTCGAGTCGAACATTTCTGAAATGCACTTTTTGCATACAGACAAATCTGGCGGAATTAATCCTGCAATTTCTGAGCGTTCCGAGGGTTCGATTGTGAATTCAAATATTCTATTGTCAGGTGGAACTTCAAAAATTTCAAGAGAATCAATCCGTGCTGCAGGAGGTAAATCGTTGCGAATGCATGCTATGAAATTGCTTAAATCATCGTTCTGTCCTTGAACGAAGATATTGACACCCCAGCTTTCATTTCTCACAAAGCCGGATATGCCATTTTTATGAGCGATTCGCCATACGAATGGTCGGAATCCCACACCTTGAACGATACCCTCAATTTTAATCTTTAATGCTTTCAAAGTACTAATATAATAGTTTTAAGTATTGCAAATGGAATCCTTATAAACAAGACTGTAAAGTCATTAATTATAGAATGAAAAGAACTGTTATCTGTCTCAATTTTTTTTGTATTCTGCTTTTTTACTCGCGCCAGAGAGAAAGCATAATCGATAGAAATTCCCTTAAGTCCTATTCTTGAAGAATGTAAAGACACAACCCACCTGCACAAAGTAAATTTTAATAAGAACTTGACTTTTAAAATATATTGCTAACTGATGTTTAATAATGATAAATATTAGCTAGCAAATGGCTCTAAAAATTAGGATAGATAGGTTTTCCTATATAATACCACCAAAAAAAAACGATCTATTAAGGCTTTGAAAAATCTTGACACAGATGATACGAAAAAAATAATATCCGACGATTTCCAGATTAATAAGAAACGCAGGGATACTGAAGAGAAATGTATTACCAGAGCGACCTACCTAATATGGGTATCTTACAATTTAGAATAGCTGGCTGTGTAACAACTATCTGCAAACAAATCGTTTTTCCTGTTACAGGCACTATGGAGGAGATAAACGTATCAAAGTATTGAATTATTAAAAAGTTTAGAAGATCCAATTTTTCGGCTTTTTTAGAAAGTCCAAAGTATGTTTTTAAAGAAAGTGCAAAAGAGAGTATAAATTTATTTTTCTTTTCGATGGTAAGAAATTTTTTATTTCTAATCTCTATCAACTATATTCAATAAATTGTTTGTAATATTTCTCATCTCCTCAGCAGATTTCGATTTTGGGAATAAAGTTACGTAAGGTTTACCCTGTTCACCGCTTTCCATAATTGTCCTCTCCAAGGGCAATTTTCCGAGATAAGGCAATTTCAGTTCTTGTGCTACTTTCTCTGCTCCGCCTGTCTTGAAAATATCAGTCTGTTTCCCACAATATTCACATATAAATCCACTCATATTTTCAATAATTCCAAGCACCTTAACACCCAATGCCTGCGAAAATCGGATTGTTTTTCTCGCATCTAGAAGAGCAACCTCCTGTGGTGTTGAAACGATAATAGACCCATCGAGATTTTCTATAAGTTGTATTACAGATAAAGGTTCATCACCTGTACCGGGAGGAGAGTCTATGACTAACCAGTCAAGTTCCCCCCAGTTAATATCTCCAAGGAATTGCTTTATCGCTTTCATTTTCAGGGGTCCTCTCCATATAACAGGCTGGTCTGTATCCTGAAGAAGCGACGCCATTGTTATGATCTTCACACCATTTTTTTGAATAGGTTCAATAGTTTTATCAGGATTCAGATTTAACCTTAAACCCTCAATTCCTGACATCCTTCCGATAGATGGTCCATGAATATCAACATCCAATAAACCTACGCTTAGGTTCTTTTGAGCTAAATCAAAAGCGAGATTCGTAGCTACAGTGCTTTTACCCACTCCACCTTTGCCTGATATAACTATAATTTTATGCTTTATCCTGCTCATTTTTTCTTTAACCTTAATGTCATCCTCACCTTGACCGGGTATGACTTTTCTTCCAGTTGGTTCTCCCATCTTATACAACCATCCTTTCTTTTTAATATCCCACCAGTGAAGCTACTAAAGCTCCATATAATATCGAATATTGAGGGTTTCTCAAAGTGTTTCGATATAAAATCAAAACTTCTCGAAAAATTGATATTATTTTATCAACATCACCAAATTCATGTGCAATTTTCTCAATTTCTGTTTCTGCCCATTTATTCAAAACTAATTTTTTATTATATTTTATTGTAATTGCATCTCTCAAAATTGATAAAATGAAAATAAAAAGTATTGAAGAATACTCAGAATTTACCTGCGCTTCAGTTGCCCAATTCCATAAGAAGTCCAAATCCCTACCTGCTGCCGCAGAAACGATTTCAAGAGTTTCCTTTCGTATATTAACATATTTCTCCTGAGAAAGCATTAACCCCATAGCAAGACTGCCATCCGCAACTTTGGAGAGATCTTCTGCGATTTCCTTAGGAATATTATGATTCAAAACTAACTTTCTGTAAATCTCTTCAGAGGGAAGTCTTTTAAATTTAACTTCCTGAACTCGCGATCTTATTGTAGGAAGAAGCGATTCAGGATGATCAGTTGTCAATATCAAGTGAGAATTCTTTGGTGGCTCCTCCAATGTCTTCAAAAATGAATTGGAGGACTGAATGTTCATGTTGTGAGCATCTGCAATAAGCACGAATTTACCACCAGCTGTTGTAGCTAACGTAAACAGAAATTTTCGAATTTCATTAATCTGTTGAAGACGAATCTTAGACATTTGAGTAAATTTCGGACGTGATAGAGGATTTGCTCTAAATTCCTCGTATACATTAAATCTTTTATCGCTATCCCATACCTTTTGTGGCATAGGAAAAATTATCAAAATGTCCGGATTGCTCCAGTTTATAATTGTTCTACACGTATTACATTGCCCACAAGGAGAACCATCTTTTTTATGTTGACACTTTAAGAATTGAGTCAATTTAAGTGCCATCGAGAACTTCCCAATTCCCGATGGACCACTAAATAAATATGTGGAGCTTAATCTATTGTTGCTTATAGCCTGCCACAAAAACTTCCTTACTTTGTCTTGCTCAGAGAAATCCTCTAAAAATCTTTCCGGAACCGAATTGTACATCAATTCTCTCATGCTTCCTGCTCTAGAACTTCAACATTATAGCGATTCGGATCGAGGGATATTACTCTTGAAATTCCATCTTGTTCCATAGAAATACCATATATATAATCCGCTTTACTTAGGGTTATTTTATTATGTGAAGCAATCAAAAATTGAATTTGGTCAGAAAAATGTCGTATTAGTTTAAGGAATCTTTTTATATTGACATCGTCTAGCGGTGCATCCACCTCGTCCATAAGACAGAAAGGAGCAGGTTTTACAAGATATAATCCAAATAAAAGGGCGAGGGAGGTTAACGCTTTTTCGCCAGCACTAAGTTGTGAAAGAGTTAATGTTTTTTTCCCAGCCGGTCGAACTTTAATTAATATATCAGACTCGAGAGGTTCTGATTTTTTCTCTAACTCAAGATCGGCTTCTCCATTCTCAAACAATTGCGAAAAAACCTCTTGGAATCGTTGTCTTCCAGCCTCAAATGTTTCCAAAAACAATCTTGTTGCCTCATTGTCAAGTTGTTCGATTGTTTTCCTCAGGTCGGATATTGAAGTGGTAATATCATTTTTCTGCTCTTTTAGAAAATCGTTTCGATTCTTAACTGCTCCATATTGCTCCTCAGCCTCTAAATTCACACCACCAACCTGTTCAATCCTTTTTTTTATTTTTTCAAGCTTTCTTGAAAATTCAATCAATTCAACCTTTGACAACTGTTCTGAATACATTAACTCGTCAAATTCCTCAACTGCTTCCCGATCTAATTCATCTAATGTTCCCTTGATTTGTGAAATTTCCTGCTCAAATGTGCTAACACTTTTTGACAATTCATCCCTGTCCAGTTCTGTTTCTCGTTCAGCACTTGACAGTTTTTTTATCTTATTATCAAATGAATTTAATTCCACAGCGAGATCTTCGAAATCTTTCTCAAGAGATAATTTAGATTGAAAAAGATTTTCAATTTCTTCAGCAAACTTTGACATCCCAGATTTACTAATTTTTACTCCTTCCATAGAATTTGTAATTTCATCGACCAATCGGGAAATTTCTTTATCTGCATTTTTACACTCGAATTCAAGTCTCTCTATTTCTTTTAGAGCATTCCTTATTTCGTTTTCATGTGAGAGTTTCCGAAACTCAATGGCAGAAGAATCCTTTTCAAGGGAACGACTTTGGATTTCGAGTTCCTCCATTTGTATTTTATTTGCATCGATAAGCTCCGAAAGTTCCTTCCTTTCTAACCTAACATTCTCAAGTTCCCTTTCATTTTTAATTGTCTGTTTATTAGTATCGTCAATCTGCACATCGATAGATTTTCTTTTCTGTGATATATATTCTAATCTTTTAAGCCAATCTGAAACAAGAGTATTATTCACTGAAATCGTATGCCCAATTTCGTTTTCTTTTGGCACAATTTCATCCTGCTTTTCAATAATCTCATCCATTCTCGATTCCAAGGATGTTAAGGTAGAATTTTTAACTGAAAGCTCTGTTTGCTTCTTGGTTAAAATTATTTTAAGCTTCTCTAATTCTCTATTAAATGCATTAAATTTCTTCCTTAAGATTAACGGACCCTGAGCGTTAGGGGATTTTGCGACTTGTAATTCACCTCGTTTTCGCAGAACTTTCCCATCCTCAGAAACAAGGATCTTGCCGTCATCAATAAGCGAGAAATCGTCTGAAATCTCGACATTTTCCAGAAATTCCGATAATTCCGGTCGTGTAACATTAAACCATCCTCCTGAGGTCGAGTGTCCGGTTAGCTCAGAGAGGATTACAAAACCGATATTTCCAGCTTCATACTCAAGTTCGTTTATTATCTTTTGAGCCTGTTCGTAAGTTTCAACCACAACAAAGTTAGTTTTTCGTTCAAGAATTCTTTCAACAACCTCAGGATTCTCAGTATAGATTAAATCGGCTAAGATCCCTACAACATTAAATTCCGATCTATTGTCAATTATAGCTTTAATCCCCTTGCCGATGTCATTCCTCTTCTCTAAAACATCCTGAATAGTGTTAATGATACCTTCCAATTTAGAAGCTCTATTATTCATAGTTTCAATTTCATTTTCAATTTTCTCGATTTCAAGCTGGCATTCTTCTCTTTCAAATTTAATCTCTTCAAAAGATTTGTGAATTCCCTTTAATTCAGTTGTTAATTTCTCCCTTTTTGTTTCGAGTTTAGTCATTTCCTTCTCAGTTAAATCAATTTTCTTCTTAAGCTCCTCATATTCCTGATTTATCTGTTCGTTTTCAGATTTTAATTTTACAATCGAATCTCCTGCGAATCCAATATAATTCTCCAATTTCGCCTGAAGTTGCATCAGTTCATCGTTCTTGTTTTCAAGGTTTTTTAATAACTTCCGAATACTAAGAATCTCATCATTGACTTTTGTGGATTTCGAAAAGATTACTTCAGATCGTTTCTGGATTTCATTAAGCAGAATTTGAAGTTCCTCGATAACTCTATTTTTATTTACAATTTCATCTTTTGAATTCTTGGATAGTACCTTTAATTTTGGAAGCTGTTCATTGTCTCGAGCAATCGTATTATTAAAATTACTCACTCTTTCCTCAAGAACCTTGATTGAACTTTCGTTTTGGGTTATTTTCTTCTCAAATTCAGAAAATCTTTTAACATAGTTAGAACGCTTAGTTTCCAAATCATCACGTCCGGCTCTTGCAGATTGAAGCTCAGCCCTTAAAGATGCTAATTGGGAGGATTTTTTTCCAAATTTTTTTCTTTCACTTTCAAGTTCTTCGATCCAATCCTTCTTCTGAGAAATTAACGCAGCAATTCTTCCAGAAAGAATTTTTTTTGAGATTTCAGTTTTTTGTTCCATGAGTTTTTTATAGTTACGAGTTCTCTTAACCTGTCTTCGCAAAATAATCTCTTGTTGTTCAACTTCATCTATAATATCCTCAAGCCTTGAAAGGTCCAGTATCGTAGAGTTAAGTTTTTGCTCTGTAAGATGCTTATCTTGCTTATAATGTGCGACTCCTGCAGCTTGTTCAAAAAGCATTCTCCGATCTATCGAGGAACCACCGAGAATTTTACCGATCATGGATTGTTCTATAACAGCATATCCTACATCACCTAAACCTACTGAAGATAAAACGGACCTTATATCCTTGAGTCTAACAGGAATCCCATTAATAGAGAAATGGCTTTCACCCTCTCTATAAACTTTTCGAGTAATTCTAATTCTTTCAGCTGTGGGATCGAATGGTATCAAACCCTTGGCATCCTCTAATTCTATACTTACTTCGCCGAAATTAAGCGGCTTATGCCCAACAGAACCGTTGAAAATTACTTCCTCTAAAATAGATGTTCTAAGAAGAGACAGTCTCTGCTCGCCAATAACCCATCTTATAGCATCAAAGACATTGCTTTTACCGCAACCGTTAGGTCCCATTAAAATACATATGCTTCTATTGAAAACCATCTGGGTCTTCGGAGCGAACGATTTGAATCCATACATTTCGAGCCTGTTTATATACATAATTTAGGTAAAAATATAGATTGTAGAGATGGGAATGTCAACGATGGGTTTATTAATTACATTTTAGCATTCATAAAGAAGAGAGAATCTATTGAATAACCAATTCTAAATTACAGGTTTTATATGCCAGCATTTCTCCCTAAGTCTTCGCATGTCTGCTCTATACTGATTACAAATAACCTCGGCTAATTCCACAGGATCGATGCTATATTTTGTCAATCCTACAAACCCATTATCCAACTCTGGATTTATGCATATCCCCAAATGAATTTTTACAGATACGAAAGTAGTTGAAACAGAGGAAACTGTTAATCTTTTATTACCTTCATAAAGGTCCTCACCCCAGCGCATAATTTGTACATCTTTGATTCGATGTAGAATTTTCTCAAAGGCAATATTAAGCAATATGTTTTGGCGTAATATTCCCTTTTCTAAATCGTCGCCAAAATGTTCTATAACAAGATTCAGCATTTCATAATCTGGTAGAGAAAGCTTTCTTTTAGCTTCGAGTATATCTAATTGTTGGTCAGAATCGATATTCAATGTTCCTATAAATGCTACAATAGAATCACCATGAATGTCAAAATGTATGAGAGCCCAATGAGAACGCATAACATCAAGATTCATTTCCTGTGGTTTAGGAACAAACATAAAAGCCATTCTGTAATTGTTTCCCATTTATTCCTCCGATTTAGCCTTGAAAACATTCTTTATTAATTGAGATTTATCATTTTCTAATATCCTTAGAGCATCATTGATTTTTTTAGTTGGTTCCAATCCTAAAAGAGCTTTTGTTGCCGCTGCTCTGACTTCATCACGTTTGGAGCTAAACAGAAAAAAACTTGATTGTAGTTTTGCAGTTTTAATTAAAGCATCAATAGCTTCATTCGTTCCAAACTTTCCCAAAACAGAACATACGTGAATTTGAATCGTCGAATTTGATCTCTTTTCCCAGAAATACCTGTTTTTTAAATACTTAATAAGATAAGGTTCTGACTCGATGACTCTCCTCGCTGCAATCAAATCCAATATCTTTATGTGTAACAAATTATCAGTAACAATTCTTTCAAGGTCAATAAGTAATAAATTAATACGTCCTTTTGGTGAATTGGATATAAAATTAAAAATTTCTGCATCTAATTCTCGCCTTTTGTTAATTATATCTCTTACTCTTCCAATAAGCAATTGATTGTTAGTGAAAAGATCGGCAACACTAAAAAATCTAATTAATTCATTTTTTGAAAGGTCGCTATTGATTTTGACAAGAAATATATCCAAAACCTTGCCTCCCAGATTTGCTAGAGCTCGAGCTGAATGCCTTCTAAAAGTGTCATCTCGAAGTTTAAGAATAGCATTGTAAAATTCATCTGTCAGATTGTGTGGTTCCTGTTTCAGAAAGTTCTGTGTAACATTCTTTATTTGCTCAGGAGTTCCAATATTCATTTCTTGAATAATTGATCTAAAATGCTCTGAAACCAATGGTTTGCTTTCAAATGCATCCAAATTTGAAAGTGAAGTATCCGACAAATAACCTTCTGCACTTGAAACCGGTTCCTTAGCAATTTGTTCGGTTTCAGGACTAAGATCATCAGCATACTGCTCTTCGACGAATTCTTCTTCATCTGTCTTAGCCTCTTCTTCATAACTATCAGCAACTGTTATATGATCGGGAACTAAAACTTCACTTTCCTTAGGCAAATTTTGTAAAATTTCAACAAGATTGCGGATCTCCTCGGTGTCAATTTTCTCTGAGTTTAGTTTCTCTAATAGGTTATCCTTTTCCTTGATAAATCTATCAAGCAGTGACTGAACATTTTCAATGTTCTTTTCCTCATCAGTCTGAGGTGATGACACACTTTCGACAGTGTGAGCTATCACTCTACCTTTATGACCCAAAGTTATCTCTTGTTCTCCTATAGCAACGAATACTGTCTTATCTGGATATATCTTATTTAGATTTAAAGATTCAATGATTTCATCCCATCGATTTGCAATTTGAACGGGTTTATAGGTGAATTGTAAAAGAAAATTCATTAACTCACCCTTCGTAAAATCCCGTAGAAAAATAACACCATTCAGACCATAATTTCTAAAAAGAGAATAAATCTCCAGATATAACTTTTCGTTGGCTAATTCATGGGGCATCTCCTGTCCGTTACATAGCAATGTATTAGATGTAAAGGATATTCCAAGAACTTCAAGTTCCTCCTCTAATAATTCACTTATTAACTTATAAAGTTCATCGATACTTTTCTGGACATTAACATTTTCAGGAGGATATAACTTTATACTCTGAATAGTTACTCTTATCCATTTAGCAAAAGTATCACATGCTTTAAACTGTTCTTGAGTTAAAGGTTTATCATCTAAAAGAAATTTAGCCAGTGCTTTTTTTTGAAGCATTTTCCTTAAGGTTTCCGAAATTAATACCGATTGCATGTTCTGATTATATGCAGTCAGCAATTCAGAAGCTTTTTCAATATCACCCATTAGTTGATAGTGATAGGCTAATTTCCCAAGGAGTGTATCACGTGGTTCACCGCTGCTTTCGAGGTATTTAACCGCTCTCGAGTGGAATTTTTTTCGTTCGTCATCTGAAAGCATTTGATATAAAGCCACACGGTTTACTCTATGTGCAAATATAAATTCCTCTTGGTTTGGAGATTCCTCAACAATTAGCGATTTCTTTGCTATGTTTATTGCATCAATAATCCTTTGTATATTTATTCCGGTAAAATTAGAAAGATCATGTATGTTGATTCTATCTCCAAGAACAGCAGCAATTTGCAAAATTCGCACTAAATCAGGATCCATTTTTTCGACTCTTTGCTGAAGTATTTCTTCAAGAGTTATTGGTATATCTTCAGGTTTAACATTCGACATATCCCATTCACCTTCTAAAGTTTTTATTTTCTCAGTTTCCAACAACAATGAAAGAAGCTGAATAATAAAGAGTGGATTCCCTTTAGAAGACCGATGTAAAATACGCTCAGTTTCTTCGTCGTTTCTAGCTAAATTTTTTAAACCTTCAAGAAACTCGAGTATCATTTCATCCTGTCTATTTTTATCAGTAGCTGAAATCGAACCAAGGAAATGCAACGCACCTCCGCCTTCCTCAGAGAAAACCGAGTCAAGGAATTGAAGGCTTGGTTTGTCAATAAGGTTAGCCTCATCGAGCAAGATTGCACCATCCCCTAAACCTCGAAGAACAATAAGAATATTCCCAAGAGCCTCAAATAATTCAGAGCTATATATCGGAGACGATTGACTTTCTGTTTCCTCCAATTGGTCGACCATTTTAAGTTTTGAGAATATCAACTCTCTTTGTGTTTGGGTTAATCTAGATATTATAATGTCCTTTAATTCTTTGGATTCATCCATAAGTCTACCCAGACCTTGGAGAATTGCTAAATATGGTTCGCTTTGCCAAAACGTATACCCGCAAAGTGTAATGCAAAATTTCAGCTTTTCTAGAGCAACATCTTTGCCATATTTTAGTATACAACTTTTCCCAGAACCTGGACCACCAAAAATTATTGGGAATACTTTTGGATCACCTTTCAGAGAAATATGCTCATCAACAAACTGAAGAATGCTATCTCGACCCATAATAGGCGGTGTTTCAAGTATTGAATCCAGTTTCTCAGGTGTTAGAAGCTTCCCGGATTTTGGGAAAACAGAGATTTTACTTTTCCCTTCCCTTTTTGAAAGGTAAAGAGCCTCATCCGCTTTTTCAAACAAGGTCAAAAGGTCTTCACCATCAAATGGAAAAACAGATGCTCCGATTGAGCAACTGACAGGCAATAGTTTATCTTTCATATAAAAAGGATTGGAATGAATAAAATCTAGTAATATTTCCCCAAATCTCAAAGCTAATTCTCTATTCACACCTATAACAAGGCCAACAAACTCATCACCTGCATATCTTATTGGCATTCCTCGACCCATAAAAACTCTTACAAGAAGATTTGCGAAATGAACAAGAGCCTTATCACCTGCATGATGACCATATGTATCATTAATGCTTTTAAAGTCATCAAGGTCAAACACAAAAAATGCAAAATTTATTTCCCTTTGAGCAGCCGACTTAATAATATCCGGAACCATCTCTCTCATACATCGACGATTAAGAAGCTTAGTAAGCTCATCGGTGTAAACCATGGAATAAAGTTGTGCATCATTAGCCATAATTATTTTTCTGATATAAAATAATTTTTAAAAACTCCCAGTTTTCAAGAATAATTTAAATATTAATAGGCTTTCCCTCCGCTAAAAGAGTTGCCTCATGTATCATTTCGGATAGGGTGGGATGAGCAAACACTGTGTCGCTCACATTCGAAAGAGATACTTGATTTTGCACCAGAAAACCACCTAACCCCAATAGTTCGGAAGCATTCTTACCAACCGAGTGAAAACCAACAATTATACCTTCAGGATCAGCTATCACTTTTATGAATCCATTGGTATCCCCTTCGCATAAAGCTTTGCCAGACGCGAGATACGGGAATTTGCCTGATTTAATAGAATCACCATATTTTCCTCTTGCCTTAAACTCCGAAAGACCAATACATCCAACTTCTAATGCAGACCAAATAGCTGAGGGTACACATTCATCAGTCCATTTTTTATTTGCACCCATCATATTTTCTACAGCATATATTCCCTGATGTGAAGCCTTATGAGCCAGAAAAGGTTCACCTGCAATATCTCCAGCAATATATATAGAATCGACATCGGTCTTCATTGTCTCATCTGCAAGTACTCGATTTTGCTGCAATTTTAAGCCAATAATTTCCATACCCGGAGGTGTTATTACATTTCTTCCAGTAGCCACCAAAACCTCTTCTGCTTTAAGCTTATCGGTATTCTCGAGTTCAAGAAATACAGCCTTTTTATCCCTATGTGCTGCAATAATTTTTTCATCCAGAATTATTTTTATTCCTCTTGCTGTCAAAGCCCTATGCATTAGCGCACTAATTTCGGTATCCATCATCGGTAAAACTCGTGGAAGAATTTCTACAATTGTAACTTTTGAGCCAAAAGAAGCAAAAATATTTGCCATTTCAACGCCTACAACACCTGCGCCTATTATTATTAAGGTCTCAGGAATTTTTTCAGTTGCCAATGCTTTCCTATTTTCCCATGGTGAAATCCCTGCCAGACCTTCCACAGGCGGTATCGCAGCTTCTGAACCAGTTGCGAGAAGAATATAATCGAATTCCTCTATAGTTCCGTTAGGTATAGCAATCTCATTTGAGGAAATTAATTTTGCTTCGCTGTAAACAGTTCTAATTCCATTCTTTTTAAGAAGAAATTCAATACCTTTAACTAATCTATTAACTATCTTATTTTTATTATCAATAATTTTTCGCCAATCCGGCATAATTGAAACTTCCCATAACTTTTGCTTTTTGCCAATTTCCATATCATGGATCTTTGAAGCAGCAGAAAAAAGAGCCTTAGTAGGAATACATCCGTAGTTAGTGCAGATGCCACCTACTCTCTCTCGCTCGAATATAGTAACCTCAGCACCAAGCATCGAAGCCCTAATAGCAGCAACATAGCCCCCAGGCCCTCCTCCTATAATACCGATCTTCATAATTATCCTTTCTTCAACTCCCATAATAAATTATAACAATTTTCATGCCGAAGTCAAATGCACTTCAACTTATCCATTCATAGAATAAATTTGTTCATTTGCCTGTTGAGAATATTAATTTGTCTGATAAATAATTAAACATGGTTATATTACAAAGTATTAATATTAACAGGGAGAAAAAATGGGGTATACGATAATAGAAAAAATTTTTTCGAAACACTCCGATAAAAAATCATTATCTCCGGAGGATATCTTCTGGTTAAATATCGATGTATATAGTGCCAGAGATTTCGGTGGTCCTAACGTTGTAAAACATCTTGATAAATATTTTCCTGATAATCCTGTAATCGATAAAAGTCGAACGGTTTTTACTTTTGATACAGTAGCTCCAGCGAATAACATCCCCTATGCTGAGAACCAGCAGATTGTAAGAAATTTCTCAAGAAAACATAATATCCCTCTTTATGATGTTAATAAAGGTATCGGAAGTCATGTCTTAATAGAAGAAGGTTGGATTCGCCCAGGAATGACTGTGATAGGTACAGATAGCCATTATAACATTATGGGTGCGATTGGAGCATTCGGTCAGGGTATGGGTGATAGAGATATCGCATTTGCATTTGCAACAGGTAAAGTCTGGTTTAAGGTCCCAAAATCCATCAGAATCAATATCAATGGCATACCCAAAAACGAACTTGTAACTCCAAAGGACTTCGTGCTGTCTCTTTTAAAAGAATTCGGTTCTCACTGCCTTCTTGGAACTTCAGTCGAGCTTTATGGCGATTACATCGACTCTCTCGACCTTGCAGGTCGCATAACCATAGCCTCTATGGGCACTGAACTTGGCTTGATTTCAATAATTATTCCTCCTAATGAATCGTTATTGAAAGAACTTGAAATCCTCTCACCAGCTAAATGGAATTTTGAGCCATTTTACGCTGATTCGGATGCCCGATACGACAAAGAATTTACAGTAGATATCTCTGATTTAGAGCCTATGATAGCCTTACCTTACTCTCCGGATAACGTGCTTCCTGTTAGAAAGGTAATTGGCACGAATATTGACACGGTGTTTATAGGAAGTTGCACAAACGGTCGTTTTGAGGATATTGAAGCTGGCGCAAAAGCCTTAGGAAACTCAATTGCTCCCGGGACAACTTTACGTATTGTTCCGGCTACAAGGATTGTTACATCAAAACTACTTCGTTCGGGAATCTGGATGAAACTTTTCGAAGCTGGAGCAGTGCTTTCTCATCAAGCTTGTGGAGGTTGTGCTCAGGGACAAATTGGAATGACCGGAACTGGAGAAGTTCAAATTTCCACAGGAAACAGGAACTTCAAAGGTAAGCAGGGCAAAGGTGAGACGTATTTATCCAGCCCCATCGTCGCGGGATTTTCGGCAGCTAAGGGAAAAATTTGGCTCCCGTGATCTCTTAACTGGTTTTGAAATATCGTAAATAAAAAGATATTTCGTAAATGATGGCAATCGAAATTGAGCAAATTTAAGAATATAAATATTGTCTTACTTATAATCGGTATAATTGGACTAATTGGAGGTGTATTCGTTTACGGTTTCTCATCTTTTTTCGATGAATTTACGAATGAATCCGATCCCTTCTTCAAATCCCGTAAAAAAGCATGCAAGATTATTGAATTTAGGGTTACGAACCGAGTGGTAATATACGCAATTCATATGAGAAAGCGGAGTTATACAGAATAAGGAAAAAATTACTTAAAATCTATAGAGAGCAAAGAGCAGACAGCATTTTGGCAGAATTCAAAATTTCAGGTTTAAGCTGGGAGTTTCATGTAAAAGATTCATTTACTCTCAAAATAGATGATAAATTCGGAACTGTTCTTTCTGTTGCTAATTCAGCTTTGGATAGATATACATTTGCTGACACATCTCAATTTATTTCATCTGATTCAGCATTTTCAATCGCAAAGGGATTTCTTAATTTGATAGGCAAGAATCCTAACAACTGGATTCTGAGTTCAGTTAATAAAAACTTAGACAAACCGAAAGAATTAGGGAAAGTAAAAAGTTATATTTTTAGAAAGAAGACAATTATTGATTCAACAGCATATCAAATGATATCTATTGAAAATTTTCTAAAAATAAAAAATGATCGATTCTATTTGTATTTTATTACAATACAGAGATACGAATATGATACTTTAGAGAATCGATATAAATCAAGACTTATAAAAACAACCGACACTTCTGCATTTGATTACATTAAAGCATATATCCTAACTAAAAATTTCCTTTTACCAGCAATTATAGTTCTATTCTGTGTATTATTGTTAACTGGTTTATTCATTTATCCTTTATTCTTTTTCAAAAATGTGAAAATCGATTGGCTGAATTTATCAATTGTCTCATTAATTATTTCATTATTATCAAGTGTTTTAATTTACCTACTTGATTTTGATATCGGAAAGGTAATTAATTTCCTTATCGCTTTAGCCAATTTCCCAGGTCACGCTATCCAAGCATTCCTTATTCTTTTAAGCGGTAGTATCGCAGCATATAAAAACCATATGCCTGCTTTCCCAAAAATATGGAGCCCACAGTTTTGGCGCGAAAAGAACATAATAAGCTCGATATATACTGGCTATTTAGGTGCCCTTGCATGTATAGGAATATCGGTTTTTATAAGTTCAATTTTCCATAAAATAGGCGTTGATATTAATGATGAATTTACGACAATTATAATATCATGCATAAAAAATCCGTTTCTCGGGATACCAATATTTTCACTTAATGCAGCAATATTCGAAGAAATTATTTTCAGATTTTTTCTTTTTAATACTTTAAAAAAACTGTTAAAAAGCAATTGGATAACAATAATCTTATCGATCCTGATCTGGGCTGTATTTCATGATTTAGGCGCAATTTCTTTTAAAACCCTTATTCTCATTGGTTACGGTTTTATTTTCACTTATGCGATGCTACATGCAGGAATTATTGCTGCAATAATAGCGCATTTTGTCATTGATATAATTGCTCTTTTAATTTTCTTTATACCTATTTACGGCATAAATATTTCGCTCGGAATTCTCCCAATGATATTACTGCCTATTGCTATATGGTATTTAGCAAAATTATTGCCTGCAAAAAAAGAGATAGTGGCTTAAAACGAAAATTTATAATTTATTGAGCAAAAGATTCTGGAGTTTTTGTATTCTTTTTTTCTACATTTCCATTGTTATCTAATGCAATGACCGCAATAGTTGCGCCGTCACCACCCATATGTTGAGTCGGCAGTTTTAACTCGCTGACTCTTTTATCGATGTGAAATTTATCTCGTATAAATCTTCTAAGAGTACCTGTACCTTTTCCGTGAATTATAAGAATTTCATTTGTCTCTGAAGAAACAGCGTCGTCTAACAACCGATCGATTCTTACCCAAGCTTCCTCAGGAGTACATCCCCTGATGTCAAATTTAGGAGGTACTTTTCTAGGTTTATATTTTATTCCACCGGTTTGTTTACTTCTCTTTGCTCGTTTTTTTTCATATTCATGCTCAGTGTCCACACTGCTTGAGTGAACTCTAAGAGTCATATTTCCAACCACAATTTTAACAAAACCTTGTTCATCGGTAGGCTCGGATACATCACCCCACTTTCTAAGCCTATAGATGAAAACACGTTGCCCAAACTCAAGTTCTTTTGACATTCCTCTTCTTTTATCCCTTGCCTTTTCAGCTCTTTTAAGTCGGGCTTTCAAGTTTGAAATGAATTCATCTACGTTTCCCTTATCTCTCTGCTTTTCAGGTTGTTCACTAATTATTTTCTCCCAATCATTTCTTATTTCCTCTATTTCACGTTCAATAGCCGCTGCAATCCTTGTATCTCTTTGATCATCATAAGCTCTTTTGAGCCTATCTAGTTCTCTTTCCTTCTGTTGGTTTGAGATCATAAGACCTTCAAGTATCTGTCGTTTTGCTTTAATATCCGCCAATTCCTCGCCAAGTGTGCGTTTCTGATCCTCGGCTATTCGAATTTTTCTCTGAAGTTCAGAAAGTACCTTATCCAAAGCTGTACCACCACCTGAGAATTCTTCTGCCTTTTTGAGAATTTCCTCAGGAAAGCCAATACTTCTTGCAGTTTCAATTGCCCAGCATTTCCCCGGTATTCCCAAAATCATCCTATATGTCGGCTTCATATTATGTTCGTCGAATTCCATACCAGCGTTGACAACTTTATCACTTTTAACCGACAATCCAATAAGTCCACCAAGATGGGTATTTGTAATTAGAATGCTACCTTGTTCAACAAGACTCTCAACTAATGCCCAAGAAAGCGGCATACCCTCCAATGGGTCTGTAGCTCCACCAAGCTCGTCAAACAGAACTAAAGATGAGGAATCCGCTTTTTCAGCTGCATCTTTATAGTGTACCAAATGGCTTGTAAATGATGAAATACTCTCTTCTACAGATTGCTCATCGCCAATATCTGCAAAGAATTTTTTAAAGAAAGGGATTTTGGTCTTAGAATCCGCTGGAACAGGCAAACCAGAAATAGCCATAAATGAAATTAATCCAACTGTTTTTAGTGCCACAGTTTTCCCACCCATATTAGGACCAGTTATAAGGATGCATTTAGTTCTGGGAGTCATCTCCATATCGAATGGAACGACGTTCTTCAGTCCTCTTTCTATAAGCAGAATTGGATGTCTAGCATCGATAAGAGTCAAAGGTACATCCTCAGCTACAGTAGGAGTGTTACCGGAAATAGAATCCCCAAAACGTGCAATTGCTGTAAGGAAGTCAAGATGGTGAAGTATTTTAAGGTTAGTATATAGCTGATGTGCATAAGCTGCGACAATCTCGGAGAGCTTTCGCAGAATCCTATTTCTTTCTTGATGTTCTTCAAGCTGCAACTCTCGAAGTTGATTATTAAGCGGTACAACTTCGAGTGGTTCAATGAAAAGAGTCGCACCGGTTGCAGATCTATCGTGAATTACTCCGGGCATATGAGTTTTACGTTCTGCCTTAAGCGGGAGAACGAATCTCTCATTTCTAAGCGTTATGAGATTCTCTTGCCAGTAATCGTTATATTTATCGTCAACAAGAAGTGACTCCAGTTTATCTTGAAGTTTATCATGGGCTACTTTCCTTAACATTTTAAGCTGAACAAGTCTTTCCGAGGCATCCTCTTTGAATACTCCCGGAGCTTCTATAAATCGTTCGATATTATAATGTACTGATGAAGTTTCCATTAAACTCTCGAGAAGATCCCTCAGACGAGGGAACCGAATCTTGTTGATTGCGATCCTTAAAATTTGACTGTTAATTCTGCTTAGTTTAGAAATTTCCCATAATTCATATTCGCTTAATACTCCTTCTTTTTGTGCTTTATCTAAAAAGAGCTGAGGATCCCCAAGCCCAGAAAGATTCGGTTCATTAGAAATTCCCAGCAGTTGCCTTATTTCCGAAATTATTTCCTGACGTAAATTTATTAAGTCAATATCTTTGATAAGATTCAATAATTGAATTTCTTTACGAGCTGTTTCAGTAGTGCAATAGTAAGATATTGCTTCAATAATCTTGGGAAATTCCAAGACCTCCATTGCGTGTCGATTATGTTCGATTTTAGAATGCATTGTCTACAAGCCTTAAAGTTAAATTTATAAAGTATCTATTAAAAAGGGCGACAATAGTCGCCCAAATATAACAAATAATTCTCAATTCCCACGATTACTACTTCTTCACCTTTGCTTCACAACTCGGTTTTCATAAGATTTTATTGTAAACCACATTAATTACATTATTGATAATAATTAACTTAATCTGTTTTAATAACTTTCATATAATTGATTTCGAAACCCTTAAATATAATAAATAACTAGTACTTATGAAATCTAAACAGAAAGTTTAAACTTTAAGAGAATTATTGCCTTCCACCACCAATAATTGGGATACTAAATCTTATCACTTCCTCATCCTTGTCATCTAACGCAATAACAATAATAGATGCCTGAATCGGTGTAAGCACATCATAATCAGCATTCAGCTTAACATTCATATCAGTTGACTTTTTGCTCTTCAGTACATTCTTCTTAAATTCAGGTTTCTCAATAACACTTTCTGAGTATTCAATCGCTTTAAGCTTAAGTATTTCCGAGGACAGATTTTTAATCTTAACTGTTACTTCGTTAGTCATGTTTTCACCAACACCATAATTAATAAAAAGAGGATCTGGAATAACTCTTATCCCAAGTGTAGAATCAAACCAATCAATCGTATCAAAATTAGTGGAAAATCTCACAGATGCAAGCCGTTGTGTTGGATCATTTGAACTAATTCGGATACTCTTGCTTGTAGCTCTCTTTTGACCTCTTGTCCTGAAATATGCAGTAAGATCAGTCGTCTCGCCCGGTGCCAGATCTCTCTTTTCCATAGGTGCAGCAGTACATCCACATGTTGGTCGAATACCTTCAATATGGAGTGTATCCTCCCCTATATTTGAAACCTTATATGTATGAACTAATCTGAAATTACCTTGACTGCAATACCCAAAATCCCAAGTCGGATTGTCGAATGAAATTCGAGCTTTTGAATCCGTAACAGATTCTGCTGGTTTAATTGGATCATTTGGTCCCTGTGCTATTAATATTCCACTCACTATTAGAGTAATTAATGTTATAATTGTAATATATCGCATCCAACCTCCTTGTGTATTAATATCTCGAAATAAAATCGTTATTCTATATAATGCAAGGCGAAATTTAATATTAATTAACGCTTCTAATCGCTAATAATAATTTTTTTTATTTTGCACTTGAATATCAATTAATATAAATAACTTAGCTTCTATCTGTTTCCTTATTCACCTTTATCTATGAGTACAAGGATTCTCTCGATTTTTTTTGCAATTCATCCTATATAAATTTCGTTTTATGATTATTTGATGTAAACGGTTCTACATGTATATTTCTCTTCTCCCATTGTAACCGTGATAAAATAAACTCCCGAAACAACATTTTTATTCGGACACCACCGAATTTTCCCAAGAAGCTTTGGAAAATACTCAACTCCCCAAATAATTTTTCCAGATATATCCCTTGCCACTGCAGAAACAACATTGAGTTTAGGATTATTATATGCAATTTCAACCGTATTATTGAAAGGATTTGGATTCGGTGAACCGAGTCTGCTATATATAGGTTTAGATTCCTTAACATCTGATCCGTGCCAGTTAACATCATATTGCTTGGGTTCAGAAAGCTTAAGATCTACGAGAATAGTAGTATCTGGACAAGGTGACCGACTAAAAGTCACATTATGTAAACCAGCTTCAATTGAAAGAGAATATTTCCCCCGTCTATTCGATGTTGTTGAATAACCAGAAGTAGTAATATTAGCATGAGACGCAGGAAGGTCGTCATTTAACCAAACATGTCCATACATAATAGCCATTTTCTGATCCGGTGGAAGTAAAAATTCTACCATGTTATAAAGTAAATCTTTTGCGATCAACGTATCCCTAATTGCATATGGATAGAAAAAAGTAAAATAACCACTTCGGGAAACACCATTATGTGCTTTATCTTCAAAGATAACTATATTACCATGGTTTAGGCTATCCTCATGAGAGTAAAGAAGTTCGGCGACACTAGTAGGCTTTACAATATCTATAAATGACCACTCTATTGGTGAAACAATTTTGTATTCAAGAATATCACTAAGCGGATTAGGATAAAATGTCAATAATCTCTCATTTAAAGTTTCGTTTATTACTCCCATGTCACCAGTGAGAAATTTATCACCTATATATTTCTTCATATGGAATAATTCATTTGAATACCGAAGGTCAAAGGTTCCACTAAAAGCCTGCTGCATGTATTCACCACCCTCAAAAAGGACTCTTCCTCCTGTATAATGAAATTCTCTAAGAATATTAAGTCTAACCGCATCAACAGGGAACGGGAACGAATACTTTCCACATGTAATGAGAACCAGATTGTATAATCTTAACTCATCAACTCTTGGGAAGGAAGTTGGGCTAGGAACTGTAAGCTCAACATTATAACCTGCATCTTCAAGATCCCTTTTAATTGCATCTGCTGCTACTCCATCAGATGAGATATCAATAATTAAAATATCCTCACCCTCGTTCATTATCAAATTAATATCAGTTACCGAATCAATAGGGGTTAAATGCAGCACTTCCGGCATATAACCTCTGCATTTTGCGTGCATTATATAATCTACTGAGGGCAATTTACCAAAAGTATAAGTAAAGGGATCAACGCGTTCACCATAAGCGATTATGTCATTTGAGAATTGTTCAATTAAGTATAATTCCGTTTCTAGTTGTTTACCTACAGCATTCATTGGATGAATTTGTATTCTGCTGTTTGGCATCTGTCGCATCGTGAAAGAATACCCACCTTTGCTTGTTAACATTATCATATATGAAGTGTCGTAGAATCCGAAGCCACTTAAATCAACCTTGTAGCTATCGCATTGAAATCTGGAATATGAACTGAAAGTACCGTCCCAGTTAGCTCTAACGGTAGTGATTGTATCAGTTCCATTGACAAGATTTACATATGGTCTTGTTCGAACTAAGTCTCCTAAAGTATCTCTAATTTCCCCATCCAAAGGTCCCTCAGGATTCGTTATAGGAATGTCAACTGTAATAATTTTATAATTTGGCTTAGCAATGCTTAAAATCACCGAATTATTATTAAGCGGTTCAAGCGAAACAGTACCCGAATTACCTGCAAATTCCATACTATCGAGGTCCAGACCACCTCCCTGCCAGTAACATTTAAAACCGGATTTAGAAAGAGTGAAGTCTATGTTTCCCATAAATCTAGTTGTCAAAGAATCTTCCATTAAAATGTCAGGAACTTCAACAGAAAGCGAATCCAATGTCCAACTCATTGCTCCATAAGACTTTATCTCTCTTCTTAATATCCAGATTCCACTAACCCATGCAGTAAGCAACAAAGTTCCTTCAAAGGGAGGATTCACCATAAGAATTGCATCACCAGCTATATCCGTTCTTGTGCTTTCCGAAACACCAAAACCTATCATTTTAATTACAGCATCTGGAACAGGGATACTATCCCCATCTCTGAGATTTAAAGGGAAATTTGTTGTGATGCCCACTTGAAGACTTTCCGGAGAATATTCAATCATGCTTAAAAATCTGTTCTCTGTTTTTAAAAATAAAGGAGCATAATAGTTTGGTTTAGTAGCAACCACACATATACTATCTGGTCCAACAGGTTCAAATTCTGGGTGGATGCTAACAACCCCGCCTTCCGATTTGCCAACTCCCAGACGCCCATCATTCCGTGTTAACGCAACAATAGCACCATCTTGAGAAACAGGTATTTCATAGTCCTCAGCGGGTAAAGGTATGGCATTTTCCCACATAGAAAGGTCGACAGAAAGAGTTTCCAACGGAGTTCCCCAATAAAGCCATAATGAAGGGTCACCGAAAAGATGATACACTTCGAAATAATATTGCGCAATACTATCCCCCGACAGTAAAAGCTCCATATCAGCTTTGAAAATAGCTCCGTACACAGTTTTAAAACTATCAGCGAAAACAGCATCATACCACTTTATCTGCCAAATACTGTCGAAACCCCAATACGAAAAGTTGCTTGCACCTATAAAACCAACTGCACCCTTATTGTTTACGCGTATCCAAGTCTCCCCGAAGCATTCAGCTTCATCGAATTTCCCTGTAAGACACGAATTGCTTATAACCAAAGGATACATTCCATCGTTCGTTAGATTTCTCACATCAGTAATCCCAACAGCTGGTTCTGCCCATCCTAACTCAAAACCATGACCTGAATAATTAACCAGAAGAGCACCCGCATTAACAGCATCTATAACATCATCACCATCTGCACCATTGCGACCGAAAAGAGTGTCAGAATCGAATCTTGGAGGAGTAAGCCACGTTCTAACACAATATCTGTGAGTATTTTCTGCTTCATGACATCTCGGGTCTGCACCGCATGCAGGCATAACAGGATGTTTTAACCAATTAAAACTTGCTAATTCATATTTTTCGTAATAAAGTGTCTTTTCTACAATATTCCTTGCATGTGCCAGAGTAACTACAGAAAATCTGCCAAACTGTATATCAGGAAGAAAATCTGTGTCATCGACAGTGTAGTAATAAAGATCAGTTACATGGTCACCCATTTTTCCTTCATTCGTAGGTATAACTGGAACATCACCAACGAGAAGAACAAAATCCGGAGGATTTTCCCAATGATCATATGCAGCCTGAATTGTATCCGCTACGTCAGTGTTCGTTGGACCTATTGCACTAATAGGTGTTGAATAAACATCGTACCCAATGAGTTTCTTCCAATCAAGGAATGGTTCAATATCTGTGGCAAAGTGATCGACATAGATTACCCAATATACAATTGGCATCACTGGATCGGGACTAATCTCCTCAGGAATAAATAGAATATCGTTAATAATTTCATCAAAAACTTGGGATCTGAGCCTTTGCGGAACTGGTTCTATTGGCTGGGTGAAGTTAATTTTAACCTTTGCAGATATTAAATATTCGATATCCCCACTGCGAGGATTATACTTAATTATTGGGTAGATTTCAAGTATCCCGAGTTTTCTTCCCCTTACTGTTCCTATTGGAACAACATTTACTGCTTCCTGTAACATAATTGAATAAATAGAATCTCTATACCAGTTCTCATCAATACGAAAAGGATAATCCTTCATATATTTTGGGATTGCAGGTTGCAAAGGATAAATTCTCGCTGGGAATCCCATTTGAAGTAGATTTAATCGTTTTATCACTGGATCCACGAGTTCAATGTTAATTTCAGAATTAGATGGAATTTTCAGAAATTTACGCACAACAGGTAATCGTGGTCGAGCTGTATCCGATGTATACCAGAATTCTCCGGGAATCTCAATAATTGTGAAATTATCTGTCTCCCGGCAAAGCAGTTGTTCATTTTCAAACAGCAGTTCATAACCTAAATCGTTATGATTAAGTGGTGTAAGAACATTACCACATGCAAATCCTGCCAAAAGCAAAATTAAAACTAAAAACATAAATACCCTCCTTAAACGGTGTAATATAAAATCAATTAACGATTTATAATGTAATTATCAATAAAAATTATAAACAATATCATAACTTCGATTTATTTTTATTTGATTAGACTTAAAAAAACTTAGTTTAAAATATTTATTAAAATGTATTTAGTTGTAACCATAATTTTCTAAATATCAAAGCAAAGGAGGTCTAATGAAACCCTCTCAACGCGCAATTCAAATACCACTTTCACCGATACGAAAACTTGTTCCGTATGCAATCGAAGCCAAGAAAAGAGGTATTTCAATCTATCATTTAAATATCGGTCAGCCAGACATAGAAACACCAATGGCTTTCTGGAATGCAGTTCACAGCTATCCTGCTAAAGTTCTCGCATATGGTCATTCTCAGGGTATGCCTGAATATCGTGAATGGCTTTGTAAATATTACAAAAGCAACAGCATCAATATCGACTCTGAGGAAGTTCTTGTTACCAATGGTGGTTCGGAGGCAATTTTGTTTGCTATGTTAGCAATCACAGATCCCGGAGACAATATTATTGTTTTTGAACCATTCTACACTAATTACAACGGATATGCAAAGATGGCTAACATAACGCTCACACCAATAACTACCAATCCTGAAACAGGATATCATCTTCCTGATGCTGATGAAATCGTGTCAAAAATAAACGATCGAACGAAAGGTATACTTATTTGTTCACCAAACAATCCAACAGGAACTGTTCTCAGAAAAGATGAATTAGAAATATTAGCTGATATTGCCGAACATCATGACCTATTTGTTATATCGGATGAAGTTTATAGAGAGTTTGTCTATAATGGGGATCATGTAAGTATATTCCATATACCAAGATTAATTGAAAGGGGTATAATTGTAGATTCAATTTCAAAACGCTTCTCTGCATGCGGTGCACGAATAGGAACGGTTGTGACAAAGCTCAAAGAAATAATGTCTCCAATTATTTGCATGGCTCAAGCTAGATTATGTCCGGTATCGATTGGGCAATATGCTGCTCAAGCGATTCTTATGCATTTGGATGATAATTACTTCCCAACCATGATGAAGGAATATAAAAAACGTAGAGACGCAACATTTGAGGAATTAATGAAAATTCCGGGTGCATTCTGTATTAAACCTGAGGGTGCATTCTATATAATGGCAACACTTCCTGTAGATGATGTGGAAAAATCTTCCCTCTATTTATTAAACGATTATTCTCTAAACGGCAAAACAGTTATGGTCGCTCCAGGTCCGGGATTTTACGCTTCCGCTGGTTTAGGCAACTCAGAAGCAAGAATAGCTTATGTTCTTGAGGAATCAAAAATGCGTGATGCTATGCGGATTTTGGGGGAAGCAATAAAAAAATTTAACTTTTTTTAAAAAAACACTTGCATTAAAGAAAAATATTAATATTATTGTATTTGACAGCAGGCGATTCATAAAGTGTTTGACTGTCACCTACTCGGGATGGAGTTTATATAACAAGGTGGGAAAGATTTGGGGGAATTTACCTACCGAGTTTGAGGAGGTGTAACATGTCACGCACGCTTTCTGTTTTAACTCTCCTGATTATTTGGGGAGTTTCTTTTGCTGCCGTGTCCGAAATCCCAACAGACGATACTCAAAATAGGCTTACTTTAGCTTATCAGTTTGCCTGGAACGTTGCTACCACAGAACAGTGGACTCGCAACGGGAATATCGATCCAAAATTAGGGTTTGAATACGGTGAACTGCCAATCCTGTGGATTGTCGATGACGATTTTCGAGGGAGTTTTATCTACCCAGATTCAATTACCGACGAATCATTTAGCAGTTCGTGGGAGACTTCGTTCGATATTGACGATATTGAACAAGCCTACTCCATTTCAGTTCCCGGATACAGCTCGATAGCAATTTTTAAAAGCTGCATCGAGGATGATATGGGACAGCTTGTTACATGGCAGGCTAATTATTTCCGCAATGCATTACAGTATTTCATAACCCGAAATGTCTCAAACTGGGCTATAGAAGTTATCGATTCATCCCTGGATGATTTTGATTGGCGGACGAGATTACTTATCATACCTGTTTTCACCGTGGGTGGCATCGATGGTGCGCAGTATATCAAAGAGGTCGCAGATTCTTTCCCTGATCTGAAGGATGTGTTTGAGGAGTTTCTTGAGGAAGGTGGTGTTATTTATGCTGAGGGAAACGGCGGATATCTGCTTGAATTGCTGGGACTTATTGATTCCGGAACGGTAGATATAAGCGAGCATATTTATGGTTCGGGTACGTCCCAAATTGCTGAGGTAGAAGTTGTGGACTCCACCCATCCGCTTTCTTTTGTTACAGCATCCGAGGGTATTTATACTATCGATGGACCGGCTCTCTCCGATGATTTCAATACTATTCTCAAATTCAAAACTGCTCTAGATCCTTTAGATGTTGGGAAACCAGCTGTAATAGAAATCTCTGGTGGAGACGCTCATTGTGGTAAAATTATTCTTTCTGCAGGAATGCCCACAGCAGGTATTGTCCAAACAGAGGACAACAATCAATGGTTGTGGACAGCTAATGCAGTCCTGAGTGCATTTTCCCACAAAGTCTTACATCAACGTAAAGTTTACAGTCCAGTTACACTACCCGAATCTACGCATGTAGCACCATTTGCAATTCCTGCAGATGATTCAGTCACAATTACTATAACTGTTCGCACAAGAAACCTGTGGAATGAAGATGTTGACGATGTCAAATTGACTGAATACAAGAGTGGCTATCTATACTATGTAGATTGTCCTGCAGGTCCGACACCGACTGTTTCAGGCAACAATATCTCATGGACACTGGGACGACTATCCGCTGGAGATGTCAATACAATAGAATATAGACTCAGAACTCCTGATATCACTGATCCGAAGGTCGATAGTTTGAGGGAAAATCTTATAGGACAGTATCTAAGACCTTCATCTGGAATTGTATCTTATGAAGAATCAGACTGCAGAACTGATTTCGATCACAGATACGATCTCTGGACTATGGTACTCTTCAGTGCCAATATTCTTGCGGATGCTGATCTCAACTGGAAAAATATTTTGGGCGAATATTACCAACCGTTCAAAATTTTCATGACTATGGAAAACAAAGA
>CAZLTJ010000008.1:0-10552 GCA_964562425.1 uncultured bacterium | reverse complement strand
ACAAAGAACGAACATCCGCTTTGAATACAAAATATGTTCAACATATACCTCTCGATGTACCAATTTATTGGGTAGGAAATCGAGAAATTCCTATTATTCGAACACCTGGTGGCAAATTCGTAGACGTACTTCGAGGAACTGCAGACTCATCCGCTGGTATACGTCCCACGGTTGTCACATATGACATGGACAAAGATGGCGATCCTGATGCATGGTTGAACTTCTCAACTATTCATCCAAAATATGATTCAGTAGAATTAGTTGAAATATACTGGTTTAATCCGTGGAGCAACGAATACGAAGACATCGATCATGACGGAATTAGACCTGTAGATAGCGATGGTGACGGCGTCTTTGAAGTTGAGGACCCAGATGATAAAATTCGTGCATGGAGATTAGTTTGGAACATCGGACAAGTCATTGGTTACGGTTGGTTTGACCCGTATGTTAGCTGGGAATTATGGATAGATCCTCCACCACTATTAGAAATGGCAAAGGGCGCAGGAAAAAATCTCGGTCTTTCAACAGGTGATAGGTCACCATCTGATACCGGATATTTCTATGAAAACTGGCAGTGGTGGATGGAACATCAACCTGGAGACGTTGATGAACCTGTATTTGTTAGACTTATTTATATGACAATACGCAGTTATGAAGGCTTCAGATTTGTTGCGGATACATCTTCCCGACCTCCAGCTTGGGATACGACTCAAATCGATGCAGGTATTATTCCATATCCAAGAAGAGCATATATTGCTGTAATGAACCTCGGTGGCCACGAACCTACGATGAGATCGCCATTCCCACCGGATGAGGATACAACCTACGGTAAGGTTACATACAAAACAATTTGGGGACAGTATAGATACGAACCCATAAGAGTCAGTTATACATACTATGCTCCACTACCTAACCCTCTCCAATTTGAATACGTAAACCAAGCATATAAAATTATCGATCCCAGTTCCGGAACGCAGTTACCTGCACTACCTTCTAATGACGAAGCATATATAGATTTAAAGGTTACAGCATCCACGGAATACACCTATTATTGGCTTGCTAATGTGGGATACGATCTCGGTCAGTTTGATTACGATTATATAAACACGTGGGATCGCGGTTGGGATAGAACATCGACTGTTCCCGACTCTCTTGGCGATGGAGTCTTTGGATATGTTGTTGTAACCATACCAAAAGGAATAGGAGATTACTCCATAAAATTACCAAGAGATGCAATTACAGGTGAATTCGATTGGGAACATATATTCCCGGAGTATGTTACTCTTATTGACACAAATTCACTTATTGATACTGCAGTTTATGTACTGGAATATCCATTTAAATACGAAATATACTGTCCACAGATATTAATTCCACCTGCTCTTGATGATGACAACTTTGATGGCGTTGACGATTGGATGGATGACAAAGGTGACAGATTCGTTAGTAGGACAGGATATCTTCATGACAAATTCCCACCCGGAGATGGCGAAGATGCAGAAATCGACTATTGGTTAAATCCATGGGATACAACTGTTACAATCGAAGGTGATCTTGCACATGCCCATAAGGGTTGGAATCTGGGACCGGATTCCTCTTATGGTGATGATCTCCCTGAGAAACTTGGTGAAACTCATCTAACGATCCGAGCAATATGGGAAGGTTCCGGTTGGGAAGGTCCTGTTAAAGTCAATGATGGAGCTGTTCTTGTTAACGAGGAAATATTCGGTGGTTCACCTTGGGTACAGTGGTCTCATGCATTGTTTGCTGAAGCTCGAGGTCATCATATTGCTATTAATCGTGATGTAACGCCTACTGTTGTCTCGCTATATTTAGATACAATATTTCTAAGGTATGAAATCTACGATAAAAATGAACCGCACAAATTCAACGAGCTTTACGATCCATGGGTTAACGCATTTTCAAATGGAAAAGCTACAATTATAACGCATATCGGTGGTAGAGATCCATCTTCATTATTCGAACCGGACATTATAAATCATTCAAGGATAGACCCGACACGTGAATCAGTAACTGTAACCGCAATTCCGTGGGCAGCAGACCTTCCAGAAGTCCATTTCCTTGTTGAAGCTGGATATCCTAAGGAAGTTACTGGAGCGATTTTAACAACTATTGTAGAGGTGGATAATGCTAGTGGATTAATTTGGGATGATATTACCTGCAAACCAGATTTATCAGAGCTTGGTTCTACTGAACCTGTTTTGTGGTATTCAGCATATCCCAGACCCTTCGTACCAGCACATTACGATCCATCAACCGAGGAATGGCTTCCCGGAGACGATCCTCGAACGTTCCGAGCCGGTTGGCGTTTCAATTCCTCCGACCGAGAAATGCTATTTATGATTGGTAACGAAGATGGCTCAGCTAGTATACCCGAAGTTCTTAGTTCAAGAAGAGTATACTTCATTTTCCATCTACTCATCGATCCTTCACTTCAAGTTGATGTCTATGATATACCATTCAAAATCACTGCAAACGTAAGAGACTACGACACTGAGATAGGTGATGGTTTCCCTTCAACAATTGAAGAACCATCCTCCAAATTCGCAATTGTCCGATGGGAAGGAAATACCACACCACCCTTTGTAATTGCCCCAGCAAAACTTACTGAATTCGAGGATTCGTTAGAAGGTTTTGTTAGCGTTCCAACACCGGTATCCGCTGTTTGGGATTGGCATAAACCTGAGGTAGCACTCTTCGATACTGCATATTCTTCAGTTAGCGGAAGTTATTCCGATTCTACTCTTACTCTCACTCTGCCATCGGATATAATTGAATTTCCGACTAAAGAGCACAATTCTCTATGGTTTGGTATCAAGGCTGTAACTGATCCAATTCGAGGAGAGGATAAACTTCTAGTCTCAAATTCTCCAATAATACGGTACAACGACTGGTTTAACATTGAACGTGAGGGAAGAGGTTCTAAATTCTGGATTTCAGCTCAGGGTCCTCAAATCACTCCCTTCAAGGCGATAACCGAAGTCAACGGCGAAGAAGTTAGACCTGACGGATATTTCGCTCTCCATCAGGGTGAAAATGAAATGGTTGTAACAGTTACCATAGGCAATCCCGGAAACGATCTTGCATCTGATCCTAAGATTATCGTCAACATAGGCAAAGATGCGGAATTCGTTTCAACATCGACGCCATTTACATACAACTTCGATTCCAGTAAGAAAAGGCTAATTATAGAACCACCCGACATGCCTCCCGGCAAAAGATTAGATATACCAATTAAACTTTCTGTACCTACAACAGAAATTCAGCGATCTCTCGAAATATGCTATACCACCGTTGCCGAATTCTACGGACCTATGATAGAGCCTACTGGGTTAGCAAGAACAACAATCGTGGAAGACCGTCGAAAGTTCACTGAGACTGATCCTGAAACACTTTATTATGGAGCCAATCTGTATATCTCGGATGAAGACATCTCTCTCGCAAACCAAATTAATGATATTGGCGACGACGCAATTCTTAATGTGAAAGTCCACTATAAGGGAAATATGAAGCTCGAAAATGTTCCAGTACGTATTACCGATCAAAATGGTATACAGGTTGGTGAAGACCAGTATATCGCTATCCTTGCAATTGAGGCGGATAGTTATGCAACAGTCTCTTTCACATATCCAATGAATAACTGGTACGAGCGAGCATACATATACATCGATCCCGATTCTATAATTGGTGAGACAAACGAAAAAGACAACATGGCTTCTTGTGAATTCACGGTCGGTAGAGGAAACCCACTGACAGGTATCATCAACTATCCTAATCCGTTTAAGGATTACACTGAGATAATTTACACACTCTTGCGACCCGTTCAATCCCTTAAGGTCGAGGTTTTCACTCTCAGAGGAAGGCTCGTAAAGAAATTCGCAGGTCCCACAACTCCAGGATACCACGCACTGCCATGGACAGGGCAAGATAACTCCAACGATCAGATTGCAAATGGAAGTTATATTTACAAGATCACTGCTAAAGATACCGAGGGTAAGAATTTCATACAACGATCTATCGCTGTGAGAATGCGGTAAAACCCCTAATTAAAGGTTAAATAACCTTAGGAGCTCTCCTTTTGGAGAGCTCTTTTTTTTGGAAATTAATTCCGGTTTGCTAATCTAATTTAAATATTAACTCAACTTATAATTTTTAACAATTATCAAGATCAATTCACAGCCCAAATTCTATTCTGAATTTTCGCATCTTTCTACACGAACTTTATAAATTCTTCTTTCATCCGCTGAAAGGATTACAAATTTTAAAAAATCCCATTGAAATGTATAACCTGATTTCGGTATCTGTTTCAAATGCTCCTGAATAAATCCTGAAACCGTTCTATATGGACCTCTGGGAAGTTCTTCCCCGATTATAATATTTAGTTGCTCGATTGTCATATTACCTTTAATTACAATACTTGCACCTGCATACTCCAGAACTTTCTCAGGTAATTCTTTTGTTCGCAAAATTTTCTTTAAAAGAGGTGATCCTCCGAATGCACCAGTAACGTTTCCAAATTCATCTATTACCACAGCTGGTATAAAATCGTTTACAGTTTCACGAAGAAACGCAGAAGCATCCTTGCTCTCGGGTATAAACACTGCCGATATACGATTAATATCGATAGGCTCATTGGGGTTCATCAACGCTGCAGTTGTGGAATCTATTACTCCTAACGGTCTATCTACATCATAAATAATTATATAGGGTCTTCCCTCCTTAATGAGATTATGAGCCAAATTAGCTTTTTCGGTAACATCCAAGGAACCCACCTGCGAAATCGGAGTCATAACATCGAGTATCCGTTTGTTTGCAAACCTTAGAAAAACAAGAAGCATGACTAATCTGCCTTCATCCAGCCCTTTTGTAGGCTTTCGGAGTAACTCCATTAATTCCTTAGGCTGTGGACTTGTGTCCATCCCACCGATTATTTCAAAAATTTTGGTTATTCTTTTTGTAAATACAGTTGCACACCAAATTACTGGAAAAGCTAAAATCCTGAAAATCACCAAGGTGTACCCTAAAGCCAGCATCCCTTTCACATCCTTCTTGAGTGCAAGAGATTTGGGTAGCGTTTCGCAAAAAATCAAAACTATAATACTTATTGCTATTGTAGTTATAGCCTCCGAATACAAACCAAAGTTTCTCTTTATAACATTCGTTGCTATCGCAGTTGTTACAACGAGTGACAAATTTGTACCTACCAGCACAGTAGATAAAAGCATACCAGGACGATTCCGCCACCATTCTGCAATTCCTTTTGTGGGTTTATAAATCCGAGATATGAAGGCTGTTTCGGAACCGTGAAAAAAAGCTGCTCCGCCTAAACCGGCTATTATCAATAAAATGTTTATCATGCTAACTCTCCAGTTAGTTCCTCAGATATCAATGCTGATAAGAGTCTTCTTGCACTTACAATTCCAATTTCCAGACCATCTTCATGAACCATAGACCAATTTACCCCTGAAATAAAAAATCTTCTAAGCAAAGACTCAGGACTTGTATGTTCACTCACGGATAATGGAAACTGGATATAATTCCCCGATATCTCTTCATCTGCAGCACCTAAAAGGTCCTCGGCTTCTATAATTCCCATCACCTCTTCTTTATCCATCACAACGGCATATCCTTCTTTAACTTTCGATAATAATTTTCGAACTTCTCTAACTGTGGTTTTTATACCAATTTTATCCCATTCATTTCTATTGACCATAAATTTTATCAAAGGGATTCTACTCAACTCCAAAGTACCTGCTAGAGCTCTTAAGATATCAGGATCTATATTACCACTTCTTCGAAGGACATCTATCATTGCTCTAATATCCGCTTCGGTGAGTTCCTCTTTAAAAACAGCCGTTGATTTTGCAATTTTACTCACTAGGTCAAGCAAAATTCTCACAGGACAAACAATTTTCATTGATATTCTTAAAAATTTCGACATTGCAATCGCAAAGTCCAAATTCCACCGTGCAGCAATAACCTTAGGCGTAATTTCTCCAAATATAAGTAATAAAATTGTCATAAAAGGTATCGAATAATTAACACCTTTACCTGGGAAAAAACTTTCAAACATTGAAGTTACAACAACTGTAGCTGCAACATTTACGATTGTATTACCAGAAAGTATTCCAGTGAGAAGCGATTGAGGATTATTCAATAATGTTATTACTCGCTTTGCAGAGACTGTGCGAAAAGATCTTATTTTTTCCCTATGAAGAGGAGACAACGAAAAATATGCAGTCTCGGATCCTGAAAACATTGCAGAAAGACAAAGAAAAATACATACAAGAATTATCTGAAATACAATACTCAAAAATAACCCCCCTGAAAAATCTAATTAATCTTTATAAATAGGAAGTCCAAAATCATTTTTCTTATTCATACAAAATTTGAAAATTATTTCGGATAAAAGACAAATCCTCAGTTTTCTTCTATAAATTATGCCTTGATGTACAAATTTTCTATATTTTTAAAAACAATTCGATAAAGGAACACACCGCTGTGTGTCGCTACATCTTGCTTTTTTAAAAAAAAGGGGACAAATATTCTAATACCAATTGCACTTGCTAAATTCATTCAAACCGTAATGCTTACTCCTAAGCTAAATTTGAGTTTTCCTGATTGCCATGACCTAAGAAATTATTAAACACCTCATAATATGTTTTAATCCCAGCTATAATAAGCTTAGGTATATCTATAAATTAAATTTACAGTTAAACCTAAACGGAGAAAAATGAAATGTATGCTGCTTTTTTTATCTTTTTAAGAAAATATCCTGTGACTAACCTTAATTGCGCAAAGCCAATCACAGGATAATTATTTTACATTTCACTTATCGAAATCTCAACACGTTACACAGATTTCTTTCAACCGAACTCAGCTATCCTTACAGGTCTTATCGAGCAACAGTAACTGAACCGGTGCACTTAACTTCACCATCGACCTCGATGACATAAATATACAAACCAGGTCGAACTAATTCCCCGCTTCCAGATATGCAACTCCATGTTTCTGCACCTTTAGGAGATTCCCAAATAAGTTCACCTTCTGTGTCATAAATGTATATTATTCCAATACCTTTAACTATATCAGGATAATTGAAATAAACCATGTCATTAATACCATCACCGTTAGGAGTCACAATAAGTGGCTCAGCATCACATCCTGAAACTGCGAATAGGAAGCACAAATTAAACGGATCCATAAAGTTCCTTAAACCGTAATTCGGCATTAGATCAGCTGCAAGAAGCCTTATACAAACTGTGTCACCGTTAGGATATGCAAACTGCGGAACAGCATCTATGGGTACAAATTTCAAGCTATTATTTCCTTCATCCCAATTTAAACCACTTGAATCTACAGTATAGGTCCAACCCACGTCACCAGTTGGATGAAGTATCCTATTGTAAATGAATAATTCCAATGTAAGAGGATCAACTTCTCGCCATCTATCAACAATCTCAAACTTGAGAATATACTGACTATCCATAATCAACTGTCGTCGTGCTGGATCGTGTTTAGTAACGACAGGTGGTGTTAGATCGACAAAAAATGACCATCTATAAACACCTCTGAGATCATTACCAGCTTTATCCTTTGCTTGAATAAGTTCAACATTGATATCTTCACCATCAGTGAAATAATTACCTGGTTGCGGATAATAGTAAAGTGTTTCACCTGAAAACTCCATATCAGAACCACCAAAGTGATAATCTATGGAATTAACTCTCAAGATTATTGTCGATGGGTCTACACCTGACTCGTCATCATAAATTCTTACTATAATTCTTTGATCCTCATTTGTGGAGACAGTATTATTTATTGGTTCAATAGGTTCAGCGGCAGGACCCTGACCAAAATACAATGGCATAATATCACTACAACAGCATGAAGAATCTGTGAAATCGCTATGATCTGTATCGTTATCACAGGCACAAATCCTATAAACGAAACCGATAACCTCTCTTTGACCGGGAATACTATTTATCGTCTTGAAAATATCATCTGTTAACTCTTGCATGTCGGTTATACTGAAAGTACCGTCATCGAGATCACCATCGATATCCCATTCTACCCACGCATTATATACTCCACTCTCGTCAACAATATTTGCTTGTATATCAAAGGGATTCAAAGGCGATAACGGAATAGTAGAATCCGGTGATAGATTCGAGAATTCCGGACACAACGTATCGTCGTCCGGTATAATAAAGCACCATCTGTCTTCTAATACATTAGGATCACCATAATCAGGTTGGTCAACAGCGCGAAGTATATTTACACACACTGTATCCCTATCCATAAAGCTAACTCCGGCTTCAATTGGATCCCAACAAAGATATCTTCCATCCCAAATAACTCCTTCACTATTATACGTAAAAGTAGCTAGGAATGGCGGAAACTGCTGTCGGCTTAGTTTATTATCCACTGCAATCAACAAGCCTTCCTTGTTCAAACCAGATTCTTCATCCCAGATTTTGAAACATATCTTAGGAGTATGTGTAATAACATAGTCACCGTTATCAGGCTTCTTATGGCTTACTCTCGGTGGTTCCAAATCGACTCTGAATATCCATCGAACAGGACCAGCGAACGGTAGATTACCTTGCAGATCCATAACTCTACTAAGCTCTACGTCAACAACATCGTTATTGGTGAATGCTTGATTAGGAGTCCAAGTTAGAATTGGATCAGTATAATTCATTGCAGGATCGTATATATTGAACGGTTTCCTTTTCACCATAAATAAAATCGAGGTTTCGTCGATGGAATCTTCCGCTTCAAGTTCCTCAAATGTCATAAGAATTCTTTGAATAGAATCCGATGTCCATGTATCGGGGAATGGTTCTAAAATGGCTGTTGTCGGTGAACATGGAGCAAGATAATCCTTTTCACGAGTGTCATCGAGACCATAGGCATCCACACGAATTCTTGCATCCCGCATCAGACAGTCAGCAAAGGGATGTGAACTTGTCCAGGAAATTAAATAACCTCCTCTAACAGCTTCCGAAATATACGATAAGATCATTGTAAATGAACTATCCCACGAGAAATATCTACCCGAAGGAGTCGATTCGCATAAATCGGTATAAATAGCTTCCCATCCCGGATACCATGTATCGAGGCTCGAATTACCTACAACGAAGAGATCTGCTCTATTCATTAATAGATTCGACTTAACCATACTTAAGGTATAGTCTGACTCACATAAGCTATACGGAGGTGGTTCACCGAGAGTACATGCTCTTGCGTCTGTTACCACAACGATAACTATATGCGCCCCAGCTCGGAAATTCATTGAGTCTAATGCGGTCATTATTGCATCTAAAGACTCTTCTTCTCCGTCAGCGCCTCCACCTACACCTATAGATGCAACTCGAGCTCTAAATGTCAAGATAGCACCTGTCAATTCGTAACCATATGTAAAGTTAACACCGTCTCCAAATGTATTTAATCCTAATCTTGGTGATATACCTGCAACAATTAAGGAATCAGCAAAAGCTACCAAACCAGTTTCAACAGAAGAAATCATACCACCCATACTCCCAGTTGTATCTATGCAGAACACAATATCGATCATTCCGCTTCCACCCAAAGGTTGAACGATAAGAGGATACTGTTCTTTCCAACCGATTCCGTGATCTTCCCACACCGTGAAATTGGATGCATCCAAATGTTCAACTGTATTGTTAAGCTCATCAAGGATAAGACAATGACCAGTAACCATAGGAAACTTATCGGTATAAATTCTATCTATTGTTAAGGTAATAACTGATGGAGGAATAAATACGTATCGCAAAGGCCAACATGTATCCATTTCATTAGGACCGCAAGCTCCCCCAGGAACTAAATCTGTTGCATGAATACAAACCAATATCGTTTCACCGTCCTCAAATCTAAAATCGGTCATCCATCCACGCCAAACAAGAGTATCGCGTCGAAAATACAGGCTTGCATCCGTAATATCATATGCAAGAGTTTCCGTAAGCGAATGTCGGATTATTAAAAACTCAAAACCGCTGCTATCAATCCCTGCACCGGAATCAACCAACCATATCTGAAAATCAGGCACTTCATCTCTTGTATAACCATCGATAGGCGGTTCTGAAGTTAATACAAAAGGTGCTCGTCTATCTACAATAAATGTACAGTCAAATGGTAGTATGGCAACATTTCCAAAAGTATCCGCTACACGAACAATGGCGAAATCGAATACATCGCCATCTGTAAAAAATGAATCTCGTGGGATAAAATAGAGAACTGTATCGCCGAGTAATGCTATCTGAATCGAATCAATTGTATAGATTATGCCATTCATACGGACTTGAAGAAGTGATTCATCAATTCCACTACCGTCAACCAATTTTACTTCGATGGGAAGATCTAAACAACCGAAATATCCACCGCATGTATCGGGATGAATGAGATATACTTCCGGTGGATCATCCTCAGGTAGAACCTCAAAAGCATCAAACATTGTGTCCGCCTCACCACTCGGATTAGTTACAATCACATCATGGAACCCTAATGG
>CAZLTJ010000007.1:0-46535 GCA_964562425.1 uncultured bacterium | reverse complement strand
CCTTAGCAATTCCGATCTTAACAATTCCGACTTGCGCGGTGCCACCCTTAGCAATTCCGATCTTAACAATTCCGACTTGCGCGGTGCCAACCTGTACGGTGCCGACATATGTGATACAAACTTTGACAAAACAAAAATATCCTATCGTGGTAAAACGGTAGAGGTAAATTTTAAGGAGGTGAAATAATCATGGAAAACGGAAAACAGATTGAAAAAAGTTTAGGCGAAGTGACAGTTGTAGAAACGACCGCACTTGAAATAATTAACAAATCTGAAATTGATATCCAGATATCAACGGCCAAAAGATTCAAGCGATCAATTGAGAAGTTCCGCAAGAATGTTATTTCAATGGCAACGCAGGACGTAGAAACGGCAATGTCCTGTTTCTATCAATTACCTAGGGGCGGTAAAACAATTGAGGGGCCAAGTGTACGGCTTGCTGAAATGGCAATGAATCAGTTTGGAAATTGCCGGGCAGGTTTCAGAACAATTGCGGTTGAGCAGTCCAAGGTCATTACAGAGGGATTTTTTTGGGACTTGGAAAACAACGTTGCTATTAAAGTTGAAAACCACAGAAAGATAACCAATAAGGACGGTGAGAGATTTTCAGAGGACATGATAACCACTACAACGAATGCATCCGGGGCAATCGCTTTCAGGAATGCCATTTTTAAAGGCATGGCCGGGCAGTTAAAATCATTACAGTATAAAATTAAAAGTGTTGCTGTCGGGGACAAGTCTACAATGAATGACCGGAAGAAAACAATGTTTGACAAATTTGAGGGACTTGGTGTTTCAAAACAGCAGCTTCTTGATAAGCTGGAAAAAGAGGGCGAGGCCGATATTAACCTGACTGATGTTGAAGCGTTAATCGGTATCTATACGGCTATTCAGGAGGAAGATACAACCGTTGATGAACAGTTTGTTGACCCTGATGAAACGATTTCCGAACCGCAATCAAAGACGGGCAAGGATAAGCCAGAAAATAAAAAGTCACAGTTAAAAGTTGACTTTGATGATCTACTTACAATCCTTGAACAAAAGAGCAAAAAAGTTAAAGACAGCTGGAAAGATATCTATGAAAAGTATCTAAATGAAAACAGCGTTGAGCCGATGTTTTTAGAAATCAATCACTATGAAGATTTAATCCCGATGTTAAAGGCGATTGTCAAGGGATTGAAGAAATAAACTAATTAAAAAAGGATATTCTTATGTTAGCAGATTATGTACAAACTTTCGCAGAGCGTGGCGCATGTACTTGTAAAAGATGTATTGATGCACCTGAAAATCCAAAAGAAAAACAGCCTGGTGGGCATACAATAAATCTTATATTCTTTAGTTTAAAAGCAAAAGATGGCGTTGATAAAAAAGTATTTGAAAAAATGGCAAAAGAAGAATATCCGCAATGGTTTGATGGAAACGAACATTCATATTTACAGGTTGGTGGCGAAATGGGAGATCAGGGAATAGCATTAATGACAATAGGACTAGGACATCTTTTGAACGTTTGGGATGCATTAACGCCTGATACAATTCCTTTTTTGTCTGATGAATTAAAAAAACAAATGGCGGGATTGGGATATGTCTCACTTAAGACACGAATATTAAAAAAATCTGTTCGGTTAAACGACAGGATGACAGTATGTGGATAGAACCAATAGGCCGGTTTTCCGGTTCCGAACATTGAAGCATACAGAGTTGTCTTGCTTGAAATAATAGCAAGGTGTCGCAACACATGGGGGTGAAATTCCCCTATTTATTAAAACATTAAATATATTATGAAAATATATCAAATAGGTAAACGAATAACGATGAATAGCAGGGTGTGTGTACTCAAAAATAATAAATCAAAAATAATACATAAAATATGGTGGTTTATGTATTTACATATTCTAAGGACAGGTAAAGAAAACTTTATGGTTAGGAGAATAATTAATCGATGTGCTTGACATTCGACCCGGTAAAGCATAGATATTTTTTTAATGGAAGGCGGCTGCCCTCTGTGACGGGCATACTCGAAGCGGAGGGCTTGTCGGATTTCTCAATGGTCAAGCCTGAATTGTTAAAGAAAGCGCGTATTAAAGGCAAGAAGATTCACAAAATGTGCGCTCTCTATAATAAGGATGACCTTGACGTTGACGCGCTTGATCCCATCTCTTTATCCTATCTTGCTTCATGGAAAATCTTTCTTAAAGAAAATAACTATCCTAAATGGTCTTTGATTGAACAGCCTTTACATTCACGTTTAGGATACGCCGGGACTCCTGATGTATTCAGCCTTGAATCAAAGTTGCTTGTAGACATCAAGTCTGGTATCTGTACTAACGCTTGCCCTCTCCAAACATCGGCCTATGCACAATTGATTAAAGAACATTATAGTCTTAATTCAAATGCCAGGATAAAAAGAATGTGTGTTCATCTTGTCCCGGATAAACGGCCAAAGATTAACATTCACAAACAATCAACAGATTGGATTTATTTCCAGTCTGCAATGAACTTAATGAAGTATAAGAAAGGATAAACAATAATGACAAATATTAATTTAACCATTTCACCTAATTATGTAAAGCATTGGGGGATCGTTGAAGGACTTCGGGAAATAATGCAAAATACAATTGACCAGAAAAACGAAAATGAAGAATGTGGGATTATTTTAAATTACAGTGTATGCGAAGGTATTCTAACTATTGGAAATCAAATAATAAATATAAAAGGATTTAAGGAAAGGGTGACATTATGGAAAAGACGAAAACAGAAAATGACACGGAATTGATTTGGGTTCCTAAAGAAATTTCCGAACGTTACAACAAAATCGGTGATAGTAATGCCAGAATGAAAATGATTAACGAATATCTTCAGACACGTAATAAAACTATTCAGGATGAATTTAAAACAAGTCTTGAATCGCTTGAAGAAGATGCTGTTATTTATGAAGGGCTTATTTTAAAAGTAAAGAAACGTTTTGAACAAGCAAAGAATGAATCACTAAACGCATTTTATGCCTGTTGGGAAAAATATGACGCAGATCGAACATTGCTTGAAAAGAAAATCAATACCGCGTGTGATGTTCTCGATCCGCTTCAAAAGAAAATTGATATAGTTAATGAAAGTCTATGCAAAATCAGCACATTTGGATTTGATAAATTAATAGAAACATTTCAACGCTTTACCGGTTTGTATGATAAAGAAAAAGAAATGTTTGAATTCCTATTAAAGAATTATAAACCTACCGAAAAGAAAGGATAATTAATCATGGACAACGAACTAATCCCGAAAACAATTCAGGAAAAAATCCAAGGCGAAATCAAGGAACTTATTTCCGGTGCAGAGATTGAAACGATTACAGATGAAATGCAGTTCATGGCGGCTTCAGAGCTCTCAAAGCAAATCAGGAAAGAGGAAAAGACTTTAATTAACGATAAGGAAACATTGACACAACCACTTGAAAGAAAAAAGAAAAGCATCATATCTTATTTTAAACCTATCCTTGCAGACTTTGCCAGAGTTAAGAAAAACCTTGACGGCAAAACTTACGACTGGCAGGAAAGCGAAAATATACGCAAAGCAAAAGAACAGGCCATTGAAGATGAACGTGTCCGGCTTGAAAAAGAGAAGATGGAAAAGAAAGCAGAAAAGCTGGAAGAAAAAAAGCCGGAAGTCGCAGAGCAAATCAGACAAGAAGCGGACATGACCGTTTCTAATATTGTCGAGAAACAAGCTGAGCCGCAGGGAGTATCAAGGATAATCAAGTGGAAGTATGAAATAACTGACATCAAACGGCTGATAATGTTCTTTATCAAGACTGGACAATACGAATATCTAACTATTGATGAAAAGACGTTAAAGGCCGGTGTGAAGATTAAGGAAAGCGAATTTAAAGCAGACGGTTTGCGAGTTTACAAAGACGTTGAGACGCGGAGGAAATAACTATGAATAAAACAGCCATCGAATAGTGCAATTTTACTTTAAATCCGATTGTCGGCTGTAAAAGAGGCTGTTCATGTTGCTATGCCCGTAAATTAAATACAAGATATAAAAAGAAATATCTATGAAAGGATAGTTTATGAACATTTACAAAGCCAATAAGATGTGTAATGTTAAAGATTGCCTTAACGATCCTAACAGGTGTTATTTTTGCAAAAGAATAGACGGCAAAATGTCCGAGTACGATAATGGTAAAATAGGAAAGGATGAAAATGAATAAAACACATCCTTGCATATTTAGAAAAACAATACGATGTGATTTTAGGCATTTAGATTATCATTTGTGGGTATAATAATGAATAAATATGAAAAATATTTTAATCAGATTCTCTTTTATCTGAAACAAATAAATTGCGATCATGACTGGGGTCTAATATGGTTTGGATGCGCGCCGGGATTTAGACATTCACAATGTGAAAAATGTCGTAAAATATGTTGTTGGGTTATTAAAGAAGGAATAGCAATATGAAAACTAAAGCCAAGGAATCCGCACTTCAAAAGCAGATACTTGAATATCTAAAGATTAAAAAAGTCTTTGCATGGAAGAATCATAATAGTACAGGGATTTACGATCCTGCACGTAGAATTTTTAGGACTAATACATCAGTGAAAGGTGTATCTGATATTCTAGGAATATTACCTAATGGCAGATTCTTAGCAATTGAAGTAAAGATTAAGCCTAATAAACTATCCGATAATCAACACAATTTTTTAGTGGATATAAACAATAATAAAGGGCTTGCCCTTGTTGTGTGTTGTATTGAAGATGTTTTTAAATTTATTGAATAACTTTAAAGAAAGGATTATTATGTGGACGGATGAAATTATTTCAATGGCAAAAAAGAATGACACTAAAGGATTATTAAAATATTTCTATTGTGTAAATTATTGGGATAATGGTGCTATAAGATTATTAGGAGGGTTAGAAAGCACACCAATTACACAAAAAGAATTTGCAGAAAAATTTAAATTTAGTAGAGTAACGGAAAAAACAGCATGGTATGAATTTTATCATAAGGAAATAAATATAACATTACATTTAGATATTCCACATAATAAAGCTCGTGATATAATAGAACCGAGTCTTTATAAATTATTTAAAAATAAATCTTAAAGGAAGGATTAATCATGGCAGACAAGAAGCGTAAGACAATCTTATGCGTATTCCAGAAAGTAAAACACAATGAGGGCGAAGCGTTTACAATCGAACAGGACGGCTTTGAATCTTCAAAGGACGCAAAGAATTGGATTGGAGAAAACGGAAAGGCAAATGTAACTTATCGTTACGGCTCGATATCTGAAAAGGATATCAAAGTACAGAAAGAAACGGTGTCAAAATTAATTGAGTCCTGAAAGGGTGAGCAATTGCCGAAGTACAATTGTAAAATTAAAGGTCTTGTAACTTATGATGAATGTTTTAAATGCAGTAGAGAAAAGGAACTTAAGTCAAGACCTAATTGTGTAAAGGAAAACTGTGAAATAATTTAACTAACTGCTTGCCGGTGTGGATAGTGCAGTTTGAACCCGTACATGAAGCACTGGCAGCGGTTTTAAAATATGAAACCACAACTAAACTTTTTAACAGAGCTAGACAAAAAAGAAGAGGCGCTTGACTCCTTTGAGTACACGGATTCATCATGGCTTAAGGAAGCAAGAAAACAAGCGAGACATTTTTGTTATGCTAACAAGGGATATCCAAAATATAACCTTCCTAATTGCATTACATCTGATGACGCAAGGGAATTAATGAACATAAAAAACAGCGGTATAAAATATTCTAACAATGTCATGGGCGCTGTATTTCGTGACGGTCGATTTAAAAGAGTAGGATACTATCAATCGAAAGCAAATGGTTCACATGGAAACATAATAGCGATCTGGCAACTGAAAGGAAAGGCCGATGCTTAAATATAAATACCTAAACGAAATAGTGACCGTTGAAAAAGTTATAATGCACCGGGAAATATACAAAGGAAAATATATCGGCGAACAATACGTCCTGCTATCCAATGGCAAGGAAATAAGAAAGTCCGTCTTTCACGCTAAAGCAGAAGTTATCAAGGGAAAAAAGAAATGACCGAGTTTATACAACTTATTCATGCTTATAGATTAGGAAAGAAAGATAAGATTGAAAAGAAATATAATTTTAATCCCTTTAGTGGCGATCCCTCGGATACATCAATTGAAAGAAAGAAATGGTATGCATATAATAAGGGTTTTAATCTAACAAAAGGTGAAGTCTTAACAACGGAAGAATATTATAGTCCTAAACAAACGGAGTTATTTTAAAATGAATAAACAAATAGCTTATTTAGCTTGTCCGTATACGCATCAATCAGCCATTGTAATGAGAGAACGGTTTGAAAAAGTCAGCAAGTGCGCTGGTTTGTTAATGCAGAAAGGACACATTATCTTTTCCCCTATATCACATACGCATCCCATTGCAATGCAATGCAAACTGCCTGTTGAATGGAGGTACTGGGAAAAATTTGACACTGTTTATTTGTCTGTCTGTTATAAAATGTTTGTGCTTAAACTTCAAGGGTGGGAAACATCGACCGGCATTACGAATGAAATCGAGATAGCCACTCATTTAGGCCTAGAGATAGAATATATCAATGAGGACTTTATACTATGATAACTCTTGAATCAGATAAGCCGAGAACAATCACAGTATTAGAAATTGATGAAAAGCTAAGACATTACAATGGTGAGATACTTTTTAAAAAGAACGGGATGAAACGATTTACAGGTGGAATACTTTCAAACGTTAAATATTTTGTTAGGCAGAAAAAGTCAGAGGGATTTTTAATAAAAGGATAATATTATGGGTGTTTTTATAAATATAAATTGTATTTATGCTGACAATCCTGGTGGTTATTGTAAGAACGAAAAGATTAAGAAAAATTTATTTGGATTAGGTGCAAGATTATGTAAGGCATATCCATTTAAAGATAATGCTTGTGAATATCAGATTAAATTTGAAAAGCCTGAAATAGTAGTGTGGGGTAAAAAGAAATTTGGATTTATCAGAAAGGATGATAATGAAAAAGAAAACTGAATTAGAAAAACAAAGGGATAAAATTATCAAGGCTTATAGTATAGACCCATTGATGTTAAATACTGTTGATGTTAAGAATTTTAATTACAAACAGATGGAGAAACAAAAAAGATTATTCTGGAAAAGGGAGGTGTTCCCAATCTTAAAAAAAGAAGCAAAGAAACTGGGTTTTACAATCAAAGATATTAAAGAGGGGATTGGATTTATCAGAAAGGGGTAAATTAGATGACTTGTGTAGTAGGTTGGATTTATGATAAAAAGATTTATATTGGCGCAGATAATGCCGGTTCAAATAATTCTCGCATTATGTCTAGGGGCGATGATAAAGTATTTATTAAGGACAATGCAATATATGGTTTTACAACATCCTATAGAATGGGTAATTTACTACGTTGGAAATTTATTAGACCATCTTTTCCCGAAGGAATGGATGTAGATGAATATATTAATACACTATTTATTGATAAAATAAGGAAGGTATTTAAAGATGGCGGTTTCACCGAGATAGTAAACAAGGTAGAAGAGGGCGGTTCGTTTATTGTCGGACTTAAAAATAGATTATATGAGATACAGCCAGATTTCCAAGTAGCAATTCCATCAGATAATTATTGCTCAGTAGGGTGTGGTTTCCAATATGCATTAGCATCTATGAGAACGTCTATTGATCTATATAGATCAATCAAAAGAAAAATAGCGCCAGATGTATTAATTATTAAAGCGTTGGAAACGTCAGAATATTATAGTCCTTTTGTAAGGCGACCATTTAAGATAATGAATTTAGGATAGGGGTTAATATGTCTAAAGAACTATCAACTGAAATCGGCTATGTTCATAACTTTGACTGCCTGATTAAAAATACTTGCGGGGTTAAGAATTGTATTTTTAAGGGTGGCAAAAATAGCGTTGTCCTTGATGTGAAGATAGACAAGGATAAAAAATTAACTCTTTATTGTTTCAGGGGGGATAAATGAAACTATCTGTAATAGCAGAATTTTTAAACGCGCCTATCATTGGAGAGGACGTTGAAATTGAAGGAGTGTCGGAGTTTGATAATTACAAAGAGAATACGTTGACGTTTATGTATAATGATGTTGTTAAATTATTAAATCAAAATATGATTGTATTAGCACCGGAATTAGAGGAAGTGTATGGTGAATGTAAATCATTTATTCCTGTTGATAATCCGCGCCTTGCAATGGCAAAGGTTATTAAACAGTTTTATCATTATCAAATGCAGAAATTTCCTATAAGAGATGGGATAAATAACAGTAAGTTTGACAATGCTACTGTTTATTCCTGTTGTGAAACAGGCAGAGACGTTTATGTAGGCGAAAATAGTGTTATAGGAAAAGATAATTATGGATTCGTTAAGGATGAAAATAATAAACCTATTCGATTTCCTAATATCGGCGGTGTGATAATTGGAAATAACGTTGACATTGGTGCTTGTGTCTGCATTGACCGGGGGACTTTTGGCAATACTGTAATTGGAAATGGTGTGAAGATAGATAATCTTTGCTCCATATCGCATGACGTTAAAATAGGCGACAACTCTTTGATTATGTCCAGCGCAATCCTGCTCGGTCATTGCGAAATAGGAGAGGGTACGCGGATAGCTCCGGGTGCTATAATCAGAAACAGAATTAAAGTAGGGAGTAATTGCATGGTGGGCATGGGGAGTGTGGTCACTAAAGACATACCTGACAATATTACAGTAATGGGTGTCCCTGCAAAAAGGCAAGAAACTAAATGATTGAACTATCCGTAGGTTTGCCAGTGTTTAAATCAAGTGCAATCGTATGGCTTGCCATGGAAAGCCTATGTAATCAAGTAAACATTAATTTTAAATGGGAATTAATTATCTGTGAAGAATTATGTCCTGATAGTGAAGATGGATATTGCGGAAATCAATTCTTTGATTCTTACAGAGACAGGCTTTATAAAGCAGGGTGCAGGGAAATAAAATTTATTGACTTGGAAGATTATGTGACCCTTGAAAGTAAATGGAAATTCATTGTCCAGTCAGCTGATAAAAAATCAGAGATGTTGTTATTGCAAGCATCTGATAACTATTCACAGAATGATAGGATTTCAACTGCTTATAATCATATAAAGGGCGGATACGATTGGATACATTATGAAAACATATATTTTTATAATTGCAAAACGGGACAGATTATATTAAGAAGTCATATCCCATCTAAAAAATCAAAGTCCTTTTCGTCGAAAGGTGTAAACATCTCTATAAGGATGGAGCTTATTAAAAATCTTCCGTTTAGAGATAAGGGCTTTACGATTGATGGTTGGCTTTATAGGAATGCAAGATCGGTTAAATATGATATATTTAGATCTGATATGAATACTATATGGAATGGAGGGAATTGGGAAACTGGTATTAATACAGATGGATTCAATAAAATTTCCCTTAAGAGAGTCCGGCACTATCAAAACCCACAACCGCCTTTTTATAAAACCGATAAAGTCATCGGCGATATTGTCCCTGAATATATCGCAGATAGATTATTAGGATTAAGTAAAGATGTATTTGATAAAAAGATTATATGAAATTAAAGATTCGATTGATCCGGAAGCAATGGGGTGGATTCACATTCTATTTGATGTGTTTCTACTTTATATAATTATGCTATTATTATATGTAGTATTTTTTATGGGTTCAAAAGCAAACAGAAGTAGAATGTGGAAGAAATAAACAGAGATTTTAAAATGAAATTATATGCAGGGGTCATCTATTATAATGATTCGCCTGGCTTGCTTGAGAGTTGCTTTAAAGCATTAAAGGCAAATGGTTTTAAAATAATTGCAGTAGACGGCGCTTTTAAAGAGTTTCCATTATTGCCAAATGAAAAATATTATTCAACCGATGGATGTATTGATGTTGTTAGAAAATATGCTGATATTCATGTTAGCGCACCTAAAGATTTTTGGTTTAACCAGGCGGTAAAAAGAAACCAATATTTTAAACATACGCCGATAGGTTCCTATTGTTTTTCCATTGATGCGGATGAAATAATGCAGCCATTCAGTTGGGATGGAATAGAATTAACAGAAGATGTATACCGTATAAAACAAAAACGGTTTCACGAAGACGGCACCACTTTGATGCTCAATACTGTCCGGGGTTATAAAATGTATGACGATATTGAATACCGATACCGTCATTGCACGATTTACAGGACAAGACAGCATAAGGAAGGGGACTTAGAAAGCGGATTAGTTACAAGTGCAAAGGGCAGGATGAATAAAACAAGAAAGTCACTTGTAGATAAAAATGGCGATACAATGTTAATTCATAACAGGCAGGATTTAAGGCCAAAGAAAAGACAACATCAAAAGGAAAGCTATAAAGCTAACCGTAAAGAATGGGAATACCGGAGGGAATTAAATGATTTCTAAAATGAAAACCGCAATCATACCAACAATGCCAAACAGAGTCGAATATTTACAAAAGGCAGTATCAAGTATAATTGACCAGATCGATACGTTTTATATTTACCTCAATGATTTTAGTAGTGTGCCTGGCTTCCTTTTAGATAATGATAAAATAATTTGTATTATTGGTAAAGACTATGGATCGGCAAGCAGGTTTTACATCTCTGATAAAATCAAAGGCTATTTATTTTATTTGGATGATGACATTATCTATCCTGAAGATTATATAGAAAAATCAATTGCAAAAATAGAACAATATGAACGCAGGGCAATTATAACTTTACACGGTCGTATTTTAAAACAACCATTACACCATTGGATTGTTGACCAGGAAATTATATGTAGATGTTTACGCGATTGGCCTAACGATAGAGAGATTCATGTTGCCGGTACAGGGGTAATGTCATATCATTCAGATACGATAGAAATTAAATTAAGTGAATTTAAGAATAGAAATTTAGATGATGTGGAGTTTTCTATTTTTGCACAGGAAAAGAACATACCAATTATAGCTGTTAATCACGAAACGGGATATTTAATTAATCAACCGAGAGCAGGGAAAGATCGTACAATTTGGAAAGAAACTATTGCAAACCCCGAACCCCTGACAATTTTAGCGCAAAGTATTAATTGGAAATTAACTGGAATAGAAACTAATAACAAGGGAATTATTTTGAAGGCACAAGAGCAAAATCAAAAAGAACAAATCAGCGATGAAGAAATGGAAGCGCTCCACACGATCCGTAATAATGAAAGGCAGGTGTGGTATAGAAAAATGGAAAATCTAATGCAGCGTAGAAAGGAGCGCAGGAAAGAACGTGTAAACTTAATCAAGGGGCCGGTAAACAAGTATGATTCACACGTTAAAAAGGTAAACATCGGAAAGAAAGTTTTAGATATTGGATGCGGATCAATGATTGTGAAAGGATACTTATCGCCCGATACAGAATACACCGGCATTGACGCATATCCTGTAAATAATAATGTAGTAAGGATGAAAATAGAAAAACTAAGCTATCCTGATTTATGGTTTGATACTACAATTGCCTTTGCTGTATTAGATAGCGTTTGTCATTTGGACAGGGCGCTATTACAGATAGGTCGAGTAACAAAGACGAATATTTTAATCCTTACCGGATTGAATATTAAGCCAAATGAATTTCATACATACATGATAACTGAAGAAATATTAAATACCGGACTTAATCAATTCAGGCAGGGATTTAAAGAATTCTTTGGAAAAAATGTAGCGCTTATTGAATATGTGAGGTTTTAAATGAAAAAAATATTGCTTGCAGGTGATAGTATATGTAAAAGATACCGTCATGTTGTTATGGATCGGCTAAAGGGAAAAGCTGACTTTTCAATTATAAAAGACAAAGAATATAGCGATAATGGCGGTCGGTCGGTATATATTTTGAATAACTGGAACAAATGGGTTACATTAATCAAGCCGGATATAATGCACTGGAATGCTGGCCTGCATGATTTAAAAATATGGAAGGATTTAGAACGGCGTGGAAATTATTGCTGCAGCGTACCGCAATATCAAAAAAATATTCGTGAAGTAATTCAGCGTTGCAAATCAGAAAATATTACATTAATATGGGCAACGATAACACCCCTTAGAAAAGAAAGCCAAGAAACAAAAATTTATATTCGCAATAATATAGATGTTGACAAATATAATAAAGCTTCCCTAGAGGTGATCGAGGATGAAAATATAACCGTCAACGATCTGCATAAAGTTATTATTGAAAACAACAGAAAAAAATGTATATCAACAGACGGTGTTCATCAAAACGATTTCGGCAATAATGTTCTAGGAAACAAAATCGCTGAATTCCTTAAGGCTTATTTATAAAAACTATGGAGGACAAATGGAAACTAAAATTGTATTCATAGGCGGTACTGGCAGGTGCGGTACTAACATTCTTAAAGATATTTTAGGCTTGCACACTGATATCGCAACGCTGCCTTTTGAATATCGGTTTATAATCGATCCGGATGGGTTAGTTGATTTCTATAATAGTTTTGAAACGTGGACACCTTATGTAATTGACAGGCGATTGAAAAGACTGGAAACTCTTTTAGAAAAACTTTCTAACAAGAAATCACAACTCATTGGTTATAAGGATTGGGAACTTGATAAACATATTCCAGAATTCAGTGAGTTTGTTGTTAAATTAATTAACGAATTGCATACTTTTTATTTTTATGGATCGTGGATTGGTGCAGAAAATCAAGCAATACAAATGTGTTATTCGTCACCTAAATCTAAAGAAACATTAAAACCTATCATAAGAAAGTTTATCAATGATGTTATCAGCAGTATTCTTAAGAAGCAGAATAAAAAAATGTATGTTGAAGATAACACATGGAATATTCTTTTTGCTAAAGAGCTATTAGAAATAATGCCGGACGCTAAAATAATTCACATATACCGCAATCCGCTAGACGTTGTAACTTCATTCGTAAAACAAAGATGGTGTCCGTCTGAAATTGAATTATCGGTTAAAATGTACGCTGATATTATTAATCGCTGGTTTGAAATAAGAAAGGGATTGCCTGTAAATTCTTTTTATGAAATCAGATTTGAAAAATTAATACATAATCCTAAAGAAACTATTACGGATATTTGTAATTTTATCGGTCTGCCATTTAATAAAAAGATGTTGGATATTAATCTAAACAAACACAATATTGGAAGATGGAGAAAGGATTTGACAGCCAGTGAAATATCTTTACTTAAAGTTATGCTGGAAGATATCATAATCAAATTAAATTATAATGGAAAGGCATTAAATGAATACAAATGAGTTCGGCACATACCATAATTTCTTAGATACTTTTATTAAACATGATTACGTCTTTAAGACGTTCAAGATTTTTGAGCATGGTAAAGATAAACAAGTAATATTAAGACATGATATTGACTTTGACATACAATATGCTTACGCAATGTCACTGCTTGAAAATTCTTACGGGATAGATGCAACGTATTTCTTTATAATGACACTACCTTTTTATAGCATACTGGAAGAAGAAAACAGGACGTTGATTAATAATATATTAAAACATCATGATATCAGCTTACATTTTAATCCCGGTATCTATGGTGAAGACGTTAAAGTTGAATGTTATACTGAATGCAGTATATTTTTTAAAACATTTTGCATATTCCCAAAGATAATATCAATTCATAAACCTGCAATAAAATCTTTTTCAAGCTATGCACCAACAATAGAACATACTTATAAAAAGCAATGGTTTGGGGACATTAAATATATCTCTGATTCAAGGGGATTTTTCCGTGAAGGGAATCCATTTGAAAGCGAGTGGTTTAAAAAAGGGCAATCCGTACAATGTAATATCCACCCTATATGGTGGATGCAAAGCGGGCGCAACCCCACTGAGAAAATATTAAAGTGGCATTCAGGACAATACTCAAGGACAATGAATACGATATTAAATGACTTTAATTTATACTAAAATAATAAACCTGAATTGGAAAGGATGTTTAAATGATTAAAAAATTTAGGGCATGGGTTCCAGGGTATAAAAGTGATTGTGAAATTATTCCCGCTCATATGGATTATGATTGGAAATATATAAGATGATGGCCGCCATCTTGACAATATTATTATTTACAGGATGGACTTTATATATAAGAGAAAAGATACGAATACGAAAACCAAATAAAATACATATCAGATGGAGAGATAATGGGGATATACATATCAGTACGCAGCGCCAAACTATTCCAGATTTTTTAACTATAAATGTATATGAAAACGCAGAAAGGCACGGACTAAATGGCAAAACAAATAATCAAAAAGCCTGGACATAAAATATTAGATCACAACGAAGTTGATAAGCTGATAAAGAAACTTAAAAAACTTGTCAGTGGAATTAACGAAATCAATACAACGCTGTCACAGAACAAGGTAAAGGTTGAAATATCCTATGATACATATTGGTATGGCGGGATAGAATTTGAAGTACAGGACTATAAAGTAAAATATTTTAAACAGATTTAAGGAGGGGGCTAGATAATATGACAGTATCAGAATTGAAACCGTGTCCGTTTTGTGGAATTTTACCTGGTTATTCAAACAAAAAAAAATTGGTGTGGCATCCACCATCAGGTTGTATTTTAAGCGAGACATTTCACTCATTTGAGAAATGGAACACCCGCACCCCTGATAAGCCAAAGGAACCTGGAAATTATAAACATTGGCTGCAAGAAATACTTGCCATACTGCATAGAGATGGTGGTCATTATCTTGTAGAATATGGTGTTGAAAAAGCCTCTAGAGATGCTATTGAAAAAATATATGATTTGATTAAGATTGCTGTACAGGCTGGGCTGGAACGGCCTGAATGGATAAGCGTTAAAGATAGATTGCCGGAAGAACGCGCCGACTATATTGTGGCACGACAGGACGGCATCATTACAACGGATTATTATTTTAGCGGGCTTGGGGAATTTGATTTAAACGGTGTCACCCACTGGATGCCTTTACCTACATTACCTGAAAGCGAGGGGGAGTAATGGACAACAAACCAATGACCGATTTAGACTTACCACCTGCATATAGGACACAGGCTAATTTATGGAAAGCACAGGCATTTGAATGGCGAACTGAATTGGTCACATCCAATCGTAAAATACGAAAACAGCAGAGGGTAATTGAACGGCTTAAAAATGAAATTAAATTATTAAAAAAAGAAATTAATGGGTTTTGCTGAAAAGATTACCCATTTCCACCGAATCCCAAAAGAAAGAACCTGAACGGAGAATAGTATGAAAAAAAAATTAATAAGCTGGCGGTGGTTTATTAATAATGCAACAAAGCCCTCGCAAAAGAAATTTAATTCATTAAAAACTTCATGCGAACATGTTTTTGAAATTTTTCAACCTGAATTTGATAAATTAGTATGTTGTAAATGTAAAGAAACATATCCGCTATTATCCAGCAAGGGGGATAAATGCCCTGAGGAAGGGTATTAAATTAATGACCTGTTTAAAATGCAGCGGTAAGGGTACATTACCTGAAAGCGAGGTAGATAATGGCTAAAATCAAGGAGAAAATAAATGACAGTATCAGAATTGCGTAAAGAGTTCGGGCGTGAAATATGGTGGAAAATAACCAAGCAGGAGATAGGCAGAGAACTTGCAAATCCTGATTATGTAGATTTTTTAGAAAAAAAACTCAAATCCTGCACCCCTGATAAGCCAAAGATCCCATCCATGGGAAATCTTGAAAAGTGTCTTGCATGGTTGTGGGAAAAGCCAAACGGTATGTATGGTACAACAATTAGAAACGCAGAAGCTGAATTGACATTCCTCTTGGCTGTACAGGCTGGGCTGGAACGGCCTGAATGGATAAGCGTTAAAGATAGATTGCCGGAAAACAAAATAGGGAAATTAGTCAAAGTTAAAACTTGCGGAAAGATTGTTCATTTTCAAGCCTACTATGACTCGACCCAAAAATATTGGGTAGATTGGTGTGGTGATACTGATAAAGATGATGGTTGGGAGGTCACCCACTGGATGCCTTTACCTACATTACCAGAGGAGGAGTAAACAGATGGCAAGATATATAAAGAAACCAGTTGAGATTGATGCAGACCAGTGGAATCCAGATGACCCACAGTGCGTTGAGAACATGAAACTCATATCGTCAATCAGGGTAAAGGGGCGGTACTTATTCATTGATACGCTTGAGGGTTCTATGCAGGCAGAGTCAGGAGATTGGATTATCAGAGGGGTAAAAGGTGAATACTATCCATGCAAACCAGACATCTTTGAAATGACTTATGAGCCTTTACCTACATTACCAGACCAATGCCCTGAACAGAAACCCACACACTGCCCTGAATGTAATTCAACATGGATTAAGAACCCCTATGGCAATACGTGGGAGTGCTTTGAAAGGCATTGTAATAATAAGTGGCAGTGCAACGGTACGGGTACATTACCTAAAAGGGAGGGATAGAGGATGGAAGATTTAAAACCATGTATAATTGATATTGACGGTCTTAAAGATACAATAATGAAAACGATGAGTAGACAGGTAACAAATGGACACGCATTGGAATATCTTGACAGTATGCTAGAGGCAGTTAGATTGTCTTATAATATCTTGAAAGATTCATGGAACACCAGAGTCAGTGGTACATTACCAGACCAATGCCCTGAACTGCCAACCATAACCGAAACCGTTAAAGAATCTTTAAATGAATTATCAGAGGTTCAAGATGTATCTGAAACACAAAAAGAGTTTGATAAATTACAACAATGCCCTGAACAGAAACCATTTGGCAACACTGATATTGATGAGCTAAAGGGTACATTACCTGAAAGGGAGGTAGATAATGGCTGAATTGAAAAAGACAATTTATGATTTAAAACTATATGAACAATTATGGGTTTCTGAAATTTCAAAAACGGTTACTCGTGTTCCAGGTGGTTGGATTTATAGTAATTATGATGTAGTAAATGACAAACCGGTGGTATATGTAACATTTGTGTCCGACCTACCAAGTGAACAGTCTAAATCCCAAAAGAGAGAACCATGCGAATGTGGTGGACGCAGAGACGTACCAAATACAAAGGGTGGTAGTAAAAGCGACAGAATGTTATGTCCAACTTGCAAGGGTTCAGGTCGGCAGGATAACCTAAAGGAGAATGGATAATGGAAAAAATTATCGTAACTATTTCTGATGGTAAAGCAAATGACAAAGAAAGAATGATTAATATATATGGTCTACCACCCACAGCAAAAATAAAAGCAGACGAACTTAATGGTAATTTACGCTTAAACGTAATAGCTTATTATCCAAAAGATGCCAAAGTGGAATATGCTATTAATCCAACTGAAACACAATCCGACGTACCTCAATCATTAAAGACTAAAATCACCAAATTTTTACATGCTTGGGACAATACCGAAGGTAATCGCAATTTATACGACTCCTGCAATGATTTGGTTGAAGATATTCGAGAATTTAGGAGGTGTGGTATGGAAAAGATAAAAAAAATAGTCAAGGAGTTGGAATCAAAAATGCAATGTAATTGTGACCTTGATAAATGGCAACCAAATACAGATACGGGCCATTCAAGTGTGTGTCGTATTGATAAAGAGGCAAGGAACCGCCTGAAATGGGGATGATGGATTAATTTAACAATAGGAGAGAGATGAAAGTTTTGGTAGCTTGTGAGTTCTCCGGTATCGTTAGGGATGCGTTCAGGGCGAGAGGACATGACGCCTGGTCATGTGATTTCAGGCCGACCGAATCCAAGAAAGAGGCCGGATTCCATTACCAAGGGAACGTATTTCATTGGCTTTATGATGGATGGGATATGCTCATTGCTCATCCTGACTGTACTTATCTATGTAATTCGGGGGTGCGCTGGCTGAAAGACAATGAGGACCGGTGGAATAAAATGTATCAAGCCGCCCTATTTTTTAAAGCTATGATGGATGCTCCGGTTGATAAAATTGCAGTCGAAAACCCAATAATGCACAAATACGCGGTAAAGGTTATAGGCAGAAAACACAACCAGTTAATCCAGCCGTGGCAATTCGGACACGGGGAAACTAAGGCCACTTGTTTATGGCTGCAAAACCTACCGCCCTTGAACCCCACTAATATAGTTTCCGGGCGTGAGGCCAGAATACACAGAATGCCTCCATCCGAGGACAGGGGTAAATTGAGGTCAATCACTTATCAAGGCCCGGCTGATGCTATGGCCGAACAATGGGGTGCTCTGAAATGAAATACTTAATTCTCTTACTTCTCCTTGGCTGCGGAGGTAAGTCTGACACAAAAGACATACTTAAATACGATAAGATGATGTCTGATTCATTGGTTATACCGGAGGAACAGAAGTGATAATATGGATTACAGGGCAAAGTGAAAGTGGCAAAACTTCCCTTGGTCTTCAGATGCAAGGTCAGCTAAGAAAATTCGGCAAGAGTGCTGTTCTTTTGGATGGCGATGCAATTCGGGATATTTATCCAACGGGATTTTCTGAAGACAATAGACACAACCATAACTTGAGAATTGCCAAAATCGCAAAGCTGATTGACTCTCAAGGCGTTGATGTGATTGTCTCGGTCATAGCGCCATATAAGAAAACCAGAAAAGCAATACAGGAAATAACAGGCTGCGTATTTATTTATCTTAGTGGCGGGAAAGTTCACCCGGAATATCCTTATGAATATGAAGACGGGGTTTATTATTTCGGACATGATTTACAATCCCCGGAGCCTAAATTATGAAATTTGCAATTATAGGATTAGGTTACATTGCACCGCGTCATGTTAAAGTCATTTACGACCTGGGACATACGGTCAAATATGCTTGTGATATCTCGACAAATGTTGGCTGGCTTGATAGTTTTGATAGGGGAATTAAATTCACTACCTGCGAGACAGAGTTTTTCCGGTGGACGGCCGATTGCGATTATACGGTCATCTGTACGCCGAACCATTTACATTTTCAGCATTGTTTACTTTCACGATCAAAATATGTCATCTGCGAAAAGCCGCTTGTCTTAAGCATGTACGATTTTAACAGGTTATATTTAGCTAAAAGTCACATTCGTTTCATAAGTCAATTACGTCTACATCCCGAGATAGTAAACTTCAAGCGCGATGCAAAAAATATTGTTGAAATCGTATATAGGACTCCGCGTGGAGATTGGTATTCTAAAAGCTGGAAGGGCGATGTCGTCAAATCGGGCGGCTTGCTTTCTAATATCGGGATACATTTATTCGATTTGCTTCTGTATATGTTTGGTAATCACAAAGGGTCGTTTATTGATAGTACGGGCGCGGCTTTAGGCCATGGTCATATAGAGGGCGTATCGTCTTTTGATTATGCGAGGGCGGCTTGGTCTCTATCAATTGCCAGTTCAACGGTCGATAAACACGGAATTAAAAGCAGCGAAGGAAAGATCAGGAGGGATTTTCTTATCAACGGCCAATTGCTCGACCTATCGGATAACGATCTGCATATTCAAAATTACGAAGCTATTATTAATGAGGGCAAGTTTAAATTGCATGAAGCCGAAGCGACAATTAAACTACTTGATGAATTAAGGAAAGGATGAATTATGATTAAAAAATTAGAACACGATCTAGCGCGTCCACTTACCCAGGAGTGTAGAATAAATAAAATTAATGAACTGGTTGACAAGGTAAACTTCTTTGAAAAATGAATGTTTAATAAACGCACTATACAAGGAAGTAAGATGACAATCGAAGGCATCAATGAAATGCCGGAAGATATTGTAAGGCAATTGAAAAGGTTATAAAGATGAAAGAATATATCAATAAAATAATACACGCCGATTGTATGGATATATTAAAAGAGTTACCTGATAATTCTATTGATTTAGTATTGACAGATCCTCCTTATGCAATAGGTGAGGATGGATATAGACCAGATAGAACAAGGGGCGGTGTTCAATTTACCACTTATGATAAAATAAAATGGGACAGGGAGAAGCCGTCTGCAGATTGCTTTAGTGAGATATTTAGGGTTTCTAAAAATCAAATAATATTTGGTGCGAATTATTTCGTAGAATATTTGACATCTTCAATGGGATGGATATTTTGGGATAAAATGATGGGCGGTGATTTTTCAGATGGTGAGTTGATTTATACCAGTTTTCAAAGGGCATTAAAAAAAATAACAATGTGTAGTTTTCACAATAGAGCAACCACGAAGGAATCTGCAGACAAGCAAAAACGCATCCATCCAACGCAAAAACCAGTGAAATTGTTTGAGAAGATTTTATATGATTATGGTAAAGAAAACGATTTAATACTTGATCCGTTTTCCGGGTCTGGCACAACCGCGATCGCGGCCCACCGTTTAAACCGCCGTTTTATTTGTATTGAAAAAGAAAAGAAATATTATGATTTAAGCTGCCGTCGCTTAAAAGAGGAGCAGGCACAAGGGGAGTTGTTTTAGTTTTGACTTTAAAGAGAAATAAATATATGTTAGGGGTATGGTCTGGGTAACTTTCAATGAAATTTATAACAGATAGGAATCAACCTCTTGCGGGTGCGCTGTCTACCCAGGCCAAGCGCATCCGGTCTGTTTATTTATATAAGGACATACTATGAGCTGGACAAAGCTTCACTCGGACGCATGGCTGTATGGATCTATAAGAAAATATGACCCGGAGATTAGGGCCGTATGGTTAGACCTTCAGGCATTTGCGGATATATGTAACCCACGCGGAAAGATATGTATCACTGAAAACCTGCCTTTTTCCCTTGACCAATTGTCAAAATTATTCAATACAAAGTGTGATATTTTAAAAAAAGCATTAAAAATATTTTCTGACCTCGAAAACTACATAGAAATTGATGATAAAAATGTTATTATTTTAAAGGATTGGGTTTACTATCAATCCGAATATCAAAGACTTAAACAATATAAGAAAAAAGATACTAAAGGTACATCAAAGGGTACAAAAAAAGGTACATTAGGATCAAACAAAAAAAAGTACGGCGTAGATGTAGATGTAGATATAGAAAATACAAGGAGAATAGAACCAATAAAAACCGTTTTTAATGACTTTCTTGAAATGAGAAAGAAAATTAAAAAACCAACCACTAGCAAAGCAGTCAAACTTATATTAAATAAACTACAGGAAATAGCGCCGGATGACAACGATACCAAAATTAAAATACTTGAACAATCAATTATTAATTCTTGGCAGGGCGTATTCCCGTTAAAAGACCAGGCAAACCAAAAATCAAATCCAAAACCACAAAAGGAAGTAGCGTTTTATGGAAGCCATAATTAAATTACTGACAGAAAAAAACGTCCTGCTTAAAGATAATCCAAGTTACATTCGGTCTGTTGTCATAAGAGTTATCCAATACTTCAGAAAGTTCATACGCGGGGAAGTTGGAAACAATGTCGAAATGATAAGCCTTATGGTGTCCCTGTATGCCGAATGGCAGGAAGAAATTGAATTTGATTGGAGCGACTTTAACGAATGTCTCAAAGAAGCAAACAGCCAACTCACAAACGAATCAAGGGGCCGTATAATTACAGTCGATAACTTCAAGGAAAAAATATTCGACTTCTACAAGGAAAGTTACGACACAGGAATTAAAATTAAACAATGGCCTGTCTTTCAAGAACACTTTAAAATTGCTAAAAGAGAAGTTACTGTCATCACCGGCATACCCTCGCATGGGAAATCTGAATTTGCAGACGCCATGATGATAAACCTTGCTAAAGATTATAACTGGAAGTTTGCCCTATTCTCTCCTGAAAATTATCCTTATGAAATGCACTTTGATAAACTTTCAAGTAAACTCATTGGTAAACCATTCCACACCGGTAAAACAGATAGACTATCCACACAGGAATTAAACGACTCTATCGCATGGATATTTGAATACTTTTACTTTATTGAACCGCACGAAAGCAATGTGTCTCTCGAAGCAATCCTTGAACTCGCAAAGAAAGCCATCAAGCTCTACAAGATAGACTGCCTTCTCATAGACCCCTGGAATGAAATAGAACACGCAAGCGGAAACATGAGATCCGAAACAGATTATATAGGGGAAAGTCTTATCAAAATAAAAAAGTTTGCAAGACTAAACAATATTGCTATTTGGATAATTGCACATCCTCAAAAATTATATAGAGACAAAGACGGCAACAGAAACGTACCAACACCTTACGATATACACGGCTCTGCAAATTGGTATAATAAACCGGAAAACTGCCTGACTGTATTTCGTAATTCCGATGACTCAACATCCATACACATACAAAAAGTTAGATTTAAAATAAGGGGGCATACAGGAAAAGTAGATTTTAACTATGATAAAATAACAGGCATTTACACGGAGGCACAAAATGGATTCTGAACAAGTAACTAAAAAATTAAAAGAACATGACGAAGCATTAAAAAAAATAAATCGTGTAATTAAAAAGATTCTCGAAACACAAAAAATTTATGGAAAAATATTGGAAAAAATGTTTGAATAATAGCCCCTCAATCTTACCTATATTATATATATAACATCTTTTTATTTGACTTCCTTGTAATTCTTATCTAAGTTATAGATAATGAATGACAAATTAAATCAAGATAATTTAAAAAATCCTAATCAAGATAATACACCAAAATGTAACAACGGCGCCTCTCTCGACACCGATAAATCATTACTGAAAAATCCTGAAGACAAAAAGCTACAGGAAGAAGCTATACGCATTGGCATTAAGCCGGATAAGTTCAAGAAACGGATTGATTGGCGAATTGTCCAGATGAAGGTCAGGGAAAAGTTTATTGAACTTCTCGAAAGGGATGAAACTTTAATACCGGATGCATTAACGATTGCCAGGGAATTACAGATCGATTACAGAACCGCAAAGGTACATCTTGAATCAATGCACTTTGAGAATTGCCGTAAAGAATTAAAGCCGTTATCTTTTTTACACATGCAGAATTTATCCAGGTTGGCAAAGGATAAGGGGTCATACGCTGTTGCCGCATCAAAACTGTTTGAACAGATGGTCAATAACTTCTCCGAAACGAATACGCAAATACATTACGAAATGTCAGCGGTGTTGTCCTTGATGGATGATGTCATTGGTGAAATAAACGCAACAGAAATACCGGAAAAGGTTAAGCAGGAATTATTACAGAGAGTTCTTGCCAAGGTTGAAAAATTAAACTTAGATAAAGATAAACCCGATGGTGAAAAGCAAGCTGCGTAAAGGTGACATTGTAAACGCCTGCAGAGACCGGCTTATATCCGGCTTAAGGGACAGTCTTGAAAAATCCTTAACAGATAAACAACTTGAAGAAGAAGAAAACGAAAAAAGCAAAATCCGCGTACTCGCTAAATCAAATCTTTTCTACCTGGGAAAAAATATACTTGGTTATCGGGAGCTTAATAATACTCATAAACGCTGGAATGATTGGACTAATAAGCATATTGACTTGACCGGTGGTACGCCAAGTAAAAATTTAATCTTACAGCCAAGGGAAGTTTACAAGACAACGTTTTTCACCATTACTTTATCCATTGCCATTCTTTTAAACAATCCTGAATTATCAATTCTCATAGTCAATGATACGCATGAAATTGCAAAGAACATGCTCAAGGAAATTAAATCGCACTTTGAAAAGAATGAGAAGCTGCGTGATCTGTTTGGAAATTATGTTTCAACCGATGATTGGAGTAAAGAGTCTATTACTATCAACCGCAAGACAAAGAACATGAAAGAGAAATCTATCTCTGTTGCCGGGATAGGAACCGCTTTAACTTCAATCCATCCTGACATTATCATTGCTGATGATATTGCAGGGAAGAAAGATAAGGAATCGCAAGCAGGCAGAGACCAAACATTATCTTTCTTTCAAGACGTATGGGATTTACTTAAAAAGGACAATGGCATATACATAATGCCTGGCACCCGGAAGCATGTGTATGACATTTATAACCACATCAAAGAAGTTATCAATCCGCACCTGTTAAAAGAAAAACTACAGGGTTTCAACATCATGGAAACATCGGCACACAAAGACGGCGACCCGGACAATGATGCACTTAATTTCCCGGACATACTTCCTGAAAAGAAATTGAAAGAATTGCGCATTGTTAAAGAGGGACAAGATGGCACTGACTTTGCAACGTACATGGCAGAGTATGAACTTAGACCCCTTGACCCTAAGACGCAAATCTTTAAAGAGTTTACATTTGAAGATCATCAGCACTTGACGTATGATAAGATTGTTCAATGGACAGACCCGGCGTTAAAGGAAACAAAAACATCAGACTACTCTGCCATTGTCGTTATCGGTAGAATCAAAGACGGCGAGTTCAAGGGAAAGTTCATGTGTCTCTATGCGTCCATTGATAAGCGTCCACCGACAAAGTTAATCCAGGATCATAACAGAATTTACAGGGATATATCAGAGGTCAATGACGGAGTTATTTATCATGTTTACATGGAGGACAATGGCTTTCAGGCGTTAATGAAAGACGGTGCAATAAGGAAATCTCTTAACGATGGAAAGGCGCCTGTACCTACTAAGGGCAAGGCGAACATGCATGATAAGGACAGCCGTATACAATGGCAGGAGCCGTTTATAACAACCGGTGTGTATATGTTTCGCAAAGACTGGAAGAGCGCACCGGAGAATTACAGATTATTGGTTGAACAATTCCAGAATTATCCGCAGGCAAAGAAAGACGGCCCGGATGCATCACAGGGTGCATTGAAAAGAATAACCAAACGTGGGCCGGGTGTCTGGTAAAAGGAAAATATCAAAATGATAAAACAGTTTCTTGATAAAGTCTTAACCAAATTTGAACCTAAACCTACAGCCGTACAGGTTGTAAGGACTAATCTATACCAGGAGAGGGAAATACAGCAGAGGGTAACAAGCATCATTAACAAACAAGTCCCCGTCTTAGTCCAGAGAGCATTATCAAAACGAGACAGCTCTGTTGTTATCAATGATGACATGCGAGTACATCGGGAAGCTGAAATCAAAGAGGGACAAGATCAAACAACGTTTTTAAAAGTTTATGAGCAGAATATCTGGACGTATGCAGCGGTTGACGCTATTGCTAGGAATGGCGCCAAACTTCCTATACGCATATTTGATTTGACAAAGAAGCCCGACAACGATGATGAAGAAGGTAAGCTGATAACCGATGGTGAATCGTTTGAATTACTTAATAGTCCTAATCCGTACATGAGTAAATTTAATCTCATTTATGCAACAATAGCTTATCTGCAACTGACAGGCAACAACTACTGGGAAAAGTCTAGTCCTGATATGCCTGAACAGGTTTATGTTTTAAGGCCGGATTATACAACTGTCCTGACCTCACCACAGGAATTGATAACAGGATATGCTTATAATCCAAATGGAGTACAGCAAAAACTTGAAAAAGAAAAAGTGTTTAGGGTCGCATTGTTTCATCCGCGTTCAGAACTGTACGGCATGGGGGCAACACAACCGGCAGGTGCGTCTATAATCCTTGATGTCTATACGCGCACCTATGCAAAGAATTTCTTTAAGCAGGGCGGCAACGTAGACTTGTACGCACAAGTACCGGGTGATCTTGATAATGAAGAGGCGAAAAGATTAAAGCAAGAACTAAATACTATGTGGGGCGGTGTACAAAATTCACATGAAATCAGGGTACTTGACCAGGGTACTGAAATAAAACAAATCGGTATCCAGCCGGACAAGACGTTATTGCCGGAACATAAAAAATCCAATATGGAGGAAATACTTACAGCGTTTAATGTGCCGCCGATTATGGTCGGACTCCCGAATGATACACACTACAACAATGCCAAAGAGCAGAAGATATTCTTTTGGGAAGAAACAATGATGCCATTGATGCGGCAGCTTGAAGATGCGTTAAACAAAGAGTTCTATACGCCGTTTGACATGAAGATGAAGTTTGATTTTTCTGATATTGCAGTGCTTCAGGAAGATTTAAAATTAAAATCAGAAACAGGAAAGACACTAATTGAATCCGGGCAATGGTCACAGAATGAAGTCAGGAAAGTTATCTGGAACATCAAACCTGCTGAAGATGAGGCCGCCGATAAACTAATCGTGCCCAAAGGCGGAGGGCAACAACAGGGTATGATGTTTGAAGCACGTTTCGTTAATCCTGAAGATAAAAACAAACCAGCGGATAAGCCTAAGAAAAAGGACAAGCCGGGGCCTAGAACATTAAGCAAAAAGGAACTATTAGAAAAACGTCAAAAAGTAATAGCAATGTTTAATTCATTCTTTCAGTTTGGATTAAAAAAACTTGAGATAATGGCAAAGAAGATAATGAAAATTCAAGAAGATGTCGTTATTAGTTCATTGAATAAATTTAAAAAGACTTTTAGTTTTATAAAGCAAGATATAGTTAAAGATGCAATTACTGCATTAGATAAAGAAACAAAAAATATTATGAGATTGATGATTAATTCTGAAACCGCAATAACAAAAAAGTTTATCCAGGATGAATATAAAAGAATAAATAATGAAGTTATTAGTGACCAAGTATTAAAAGAGTTAACTAGCGCAACAAACGATAGGCTTGAAAAATTAGCGCAAGATTCAGCACGAAGTATTACAACTACAACACAAACAAGAGTTCAAGAACGTCTTGAAGACTTGGTCAGAAAAGACGCATCAATAAGTGAAATGACTGCAAACATACAACGCGCATTCGATGTTGAAAATAAAGGGACGGCAGTCTGGTCAAGAACGATTGCAAGAACTGAAACATTAAAAGTTTCCGGTATAACAAAAATCGAAACAATGCAGAAGAGTGGTTTTACTCATATTGAATGGATTTCAGCAGGGCCACCTGATGACAGATCAGATCATTCATCGCTTGATGGGCAAATAAAAAAGTTTGGTGAACTATTTCCAACTGCTCATGGTGGTTTAAGATTTCCGGGAGACCCAACAGGTAATGTTGCCGATTTAGTTAACTGCCGCTGCACTTTTGTAGAGAGTTTAGGTAAGTAATGGAAAAAACAAACTGGAAAGAAATATCAGGGCAAGAATATTACAGTCTCTTTGATAGGGATAAACACGAAATAGAAACTCTTGGTGGTTATCCACCGATATCGATTATTCGTAATAAAGATACTAAAAAAGAAGAATTAAAAGTAGTCGAAGATAAGGAAGCTAAATTTTATAAGGCTGAAAAATGGAAAAGATTAATATAGTCGATGCGATTAATAAAGCAAGTGACGCGCTGATTGAGCATAGACAATACTTTGTCATGAAAAACGGAACGCAACCAGAGAAGGAAAAGGAAAAAGTGTTGGCTTTAATCATTGGCATAGTTAAAAGAGGAATAGAGAAATGAAAAAGATACGCGGCCGGGGTATGGGACAGGGGAATGCAGCGCAAAGGGACGGCGGTGCGGATAAATGCGTATGCCCTGAATGCGGACATGAGAAACAACATGATAGGGGTACGCCTTGCGTAAACGAAGTATGTCCTGAATGCGGATCTAAAATGATTGGAAAAGAAGACAAATCAAAAAACGTAATTAACAAACCGTTTCCAAATGAACATAGCGGAAGATTAGTTGACCCTAAAAAGTTTGATAAGTTTGCGAGACAAAATGATAAGGGCGGCGCGGGTATTGATTTTATCTTTGGCATTACGTCAGATGATAAATCAGTATTACAGGCTATCCGGTTTGACGCTAAGAAATTCACACCGGCAGAAGCAAGAGCCTGGCTTAAGGATCATAATCATACACCCATCCTTTTTGAAGAGGCCGTTAATAAGGGACTCAAGAAGGAGAAGTTTGAGACATCGGAAGTTGACGATCATAAGCATACGGTTGACCTGGATGAAAAAGGAAACGGCAGAACATCAATCTTTAATGAACATTTCCATGATGTAGTTGAATTTGATATTAAGGAAAAGGACGGTCATGTCCACAGCATTATCAAGAATAAAGTAAAAAGCAAAGTTATAAAGTATAGTGACGGTCTATTGATAAAACACTTTAGCATATTGTGTAATGAATATAAACAGCAGAGATTAAAAGATAATATTGAATTGGACATTATCAAAGAAGCAAAGGCAGTATATGAAGAAATGCAATCAAGAAAAGACATCCGGCTAAATGAAGATAATCTCAATAGACTATCTCTTGAATTGGTAAACATTATCAAAGGTGAAAGAGATGTTAGAACTATTTTCAATAGCAGTACTTTGTATAGCGGTGGCAATAGTACTGTACAAAATAAACACATGGTAGAATTGAAATTTAAAGTTATAAACAAAAAGGAGTCGGAATTAAAGGGTTTGATGATGCTTGATTTGGGATATGTCATTGACACGAAAAAGGACGGCAATGACGCGGAGAATATTCACAAGGCCATTGAGATTGAAACACCTGAAATTGACGTTGATGAAAATGATATTGTTACTGTCCTTGCAAAATCAATCGAGCCTTACAAGATAGACAAACAATATCATGCAATAATTAAGGACGCTATTGTTAAGGAAGTCAATCAAGGCGAGCAGAAACCAGACAGGGTAAAGTATATCATTAAGCTTGCTGATGAAAAGAAAATATTAAAAGCAGACAAAACCATTATTGAGGATTTGAAAAAGCTTGGATGGATAGCCGATTCAAATAATACAAATGATGGGGATGTTTTAATAAATAAAAAAATACCAATCATTAAATCTGAAAGGCTATTGAAAGAAGGCAAAGTCCTGGGCGTTGTCTATGAACCTAATACTATTGACCTCCAAGGCGATTACGCAACAGCGGAAGAGATAGAGAAAGCGGCACATAAGTTTATGGAGGATCATCAAACCATAAACGAGATGCACCGCAAATCTTTATCCAAGGCCGATGTTGCAATAATCGAAAGTGGTATTGCCCGCGCTGATTTTGAAGAGGGCGGTCAAACTATTATCACGGGGTCATGGGTATTAGGTGTCAAGGTGAAATCGCCAAGGCTTAGAAAGTTAGTAAAAGAAGGAAAGATTAACGCCTTTTCAATGGAAGGTCAGTCAATGAGAGGTAAACCAATACCAGACATTGAATCACAAGTGAAAGGTTAATGTATGGCAAAGAAAAGAAAGTTTGACCGCCTGAACAATCTGGTCAATATGGCAGTTAGTGCCGTTGCCCTAGTTGATGACGGTGCAAACAATAAAAAAATGTTTTTGTTTAAACGCATGAAAGGAAATACCATGAATGAGAAACTTGCAATTAAACTCTTAAAAGCCTGTGAAACGGAAGATGAGAGAAACGAAGTCCTTGAAGGCCTTGATGAAGATGTCAGGGGTAAGGTTGAAAAGGCGCTTGAAAGCGAACTGGACGTAAACAAAGCCGGTGCGCGATTCAATAAAGATGCCCTTGCTATTCTTAATTCCATGAAGACCGCTATTGACAAGCTGGTTGCAATGGCCGGGCCTGCAAAGAAAGAGGACAAAACAGAAGATGAAAAGCCTGTCAAGAAAACCGATGACGCTGATAAAGAAATATCCGATGACGACTTTGCCAAAATGGTAAGCGATGAAATCAAATATGAATTGCTTGGTGAAGAGCGTCCGGCGACATCACCCGCTGATGTACTTGCAAAGGCACTCAAAGACATTGTTGCAGCGAAATAATTTTAAACAGTAAACACGAAAGGAAAATAACATGGATAAGTTAGAAGCACAAAAACTTATTGGTAAAACAATAAGAGCATTTAAAAAGAGTAATGTCATAAGGGACGGTCAGTTCGCTATCAATAACGAACGCGGCCTTAACCCGATTGAACTTCACAAGCGAGAGATTGATCCCAATACCAAAGACCATGAAGAAATCAAGATTGTAAAGTTTCAGAACATGTGCGATGAACTTCACATCGTTTCAAAGATGTTAAGGGTTCCCGTAAAAGACCTGAAGCTTTATAAACGCTTTGAAGAGTTTATGGAAACATCAGAACTCGGTAAAGCAATGACCACGACCAATACGGCCGACTGGGTTCCTGATGGAATGTCCCGGCAGCTTATCGATCTCATACAGATTGATCTTATGATTGCGAAGTTGTTTGGTATTACTGTTGTTCCGCAAGGTGTTGAGAGTCTTGACCTTCCTATTAAGACAGGACGGTCAACGGCATATCTTAAATCTGAAGGTTCTGCAATTACTGAATCATCAATCTCGGATGGAAAGGTAAATCTCTTGCCTGTTGCCATTGGTGATTATGTGCAGGTGTCCGATGAGCTGACAGAAGATGCGGCAGTTGCTACTATGGCAGTAGTACGAGAAGATATCGGTAATGTAATGGCACGGGCAATTGACGATGCTATTGTTAATTCTGATACTTCCGTTGTTCATCAGGACAGTGATGTTACGCTTGCCAATGACCACAGGAAAGCATGGGATGGTTTAAGAAGGCTTGCAATTGCAAATTCTTATACCAGGTCACTGTCTACTTTTACGTCAAACAAGATTACGTCTCTTGTTACGGATATGGGTAAATATGCCGCTGCTTTCAGAAATCTGGTTTTTATATCCGGTGTTAAAGTGCAGGGCAAAACCAAAGACTTGGTTGATGCCAATAATAACAGGGTCTTTACAGAGAATGTCAACACTGGCCCTGAATCCCTTAACATTCTTCCCGGTCAGATTGGCAAACTCGGTGCATCACCTTATGTCATTACGGAGTTTATGCGGGAAGATTTAAATACTTCCGGTGTATACGACGGCTCTGTGACTAATAACGGTGCGCTTCTTGTTTGTCGCAGGGATTTATTTACCAGGGGTATGAAACGGCAGATGAAACTTGAAACTGACAGAAACATTGTGTCCGGTCTTAATCAGATGGTTGCAACTACCCGTCAGGATTTCAAGCCTCGCGCTGCGATTGCCACTGAGCGGATTGTTAATTACGGTATCGATATTGATATCACTTAATGCCCTCCTGTAAGGCTGAAACAAATGCAGGGGTGTTTAATCCGCATCCCTGCATTTTACTAACTAAGAAAGGACAGTATGAACCTGATAGCCTGTACAATCTTCTTTAACGATACCCCTGATTTATTTGAAAGGTTATTGATTTCAATCAGGGATACTGTTGATAAGATTGTATGTGTTGATGGTGCATATAAGGAGTTTTCTCATAACAAACCATATTCCACAGATGGTTGTCTGGACATTGCTAAAGCATATTCTGATGAAATTATCGAATGTAAAGAAGCATGGAAGGATCAGCCGACAAAGAGAAATATGTATTTCACTTCCAAATCAGAAAACGATTACTATTTCATTATAGATACGGATGAATATCTTGATGGTCAAATAGACAAGAGCAGTCTTAAAGAAGATGTCTATAAGATGAAAAACATAATGCATCAAGGCGGTGTTGAATTGCCATCACAGAATAATAGGATATTCAGGAACGTCCCCGGCATTCATTATAATAAGAAACATAATGTCATAAAAGACGGCCAGGGGAAGATATTAAATATCCCCATCCATGATAAACCATTATGCGAGAGTGCTAAAATTATCCATACTCCTGAATTAAGAGGCACGAGAAGATTAGGACTTGATGGGGAATACATGCGTACACGCAATGAGAATAATATCCCTATACCTGTCAATACATTTATCTCTAATGAAATTACACCTATCGGGTTAAGGTTCAAGGCAACTGGCATTATAAAAAAGTTCACTGGAAATGATCCGGTAACTAATAAAGATATCATTGCGGAAAAAGATGACGTTGTTTTTATGTCTAAAGAGTCATCCGAAATATTAATGAATCACTATCAAGGTCAATGGGAATACGCATAATGGCAAACGCTAAAATGATAATTACCCTTAAGAAAGAAAAGTGCATCGAAGATTTTATAGAAATGGTTGCGTTATTAAATGAACTTAATGGTATGATTCCTGATTGGATGATAGTAGAATCTAAACCGATTGCCGATAGAATATCAGAAATTATATCCGAATGGGTAACTGTTAAAGATAACAAAGGAAGATAAAGATGTCAATTGGCACTCTAGACAGTATCACTACAGCAGACGTAAAAGCATATCATGGTATAACCGGCACGGACAAGGACGGCGTTATAGCCGTTCACTTACCATTGGTTGCCGATGAAATACAGAAGTATTGCAAACATGATTTTCTGTCACAGTCAAGGGAAGAGAAACCGTTGATTGAAAAACTTACCGATAGATTCTATTTACACAATAGACCTATTGCGTCTATTACATCTATCGTTGAAGGTGGACTTACATTAATTGAAGATGATGACTTTTATGTGGATAAGGGAACCGGTCTTGTTGAAAAGATAACAGACTTGAGTGACATTACGCGGGGGCAAACTTCAAAAGGTCATTGGTCAAGGGTAAGAAATGACATTGTAGTGACGTATGTTGGCGGCGTTGATTTGACCGGAGCGCAAGATGTTGTAAAGGCATTTTATATAATGGTCGGTATCGGCGCAGGATTAATGAAGCGTACCTTTGTTGATAATGAAGGTGTCGAGGCCGTTGTGTTTATTAATACCGTACCAAAGGACATTAAAACAATATTGGACAGATACGTCCATCGTTGGTATAGCTGGTAAGGATTATTATGTCATTAGGATTAAACGTAACGATTGATAAAAGAGACTTAGCGGAAATAAATCTTTTCGTTAAGAAATTTCCTACTGTTGTTGACCAGGCAACTAAAGCAGCGTCTGCAAAAGGGAAAGGCTTAATCATACGTTCAACAAAGATAGGAACGGGCAGAACACGACGCGAATGGAAAACAAGAAAGATAGCCATGTTTTCTTATGAAATATTTAATTCATTAAAACGTGCATTGTTTCTTGAAACAGGTACGGGATTATTCGGGCCTAATAAGGCAAAGGGAGAGATAAGAGGTAAAAAAATAAGTCCAATTACCGGTAAGCCTTTTATTTTAAGATGGAAACCAATAAAAGGAAATAAAGTTGGTAAAGATGTCTTTGCGGTTTCTGTTAAAGGCATAAGGGCGCATCCGATGATTAAACCGAACGTTAAAAAGATTCAAAAGATACTTACAGAGGAAATAAGAAAACGGGTTTTAAATGCATGGAAGAAATTAAAATAAGGAGTAAGAAATGTCTTCATTAGAATTCTTCAGACCAGATTCACAATTAGCATTATTCTCACCTAGCTTAAAATTAGGTATGGAATTACAGGCGGGTAATGTTTCTAATATGAGTGCTGCGCAAATATTTGGATATAATGCTAATTTACAAGCATCGGAAACATTATGGGATTATGGCGGAACTAAAACATGGTTTACAGCGGCGAAAACGCTTGGTATTTCTTCTGGCAGTGCAAATGATGCAGCAGCGGGTACGGGTGCAATAACAATTATAATCACAGGTGTAAATGCTGCCTATGCTTTAGTAACCGAAACGATTACAATGAACGGACAGGCAAAAGTAGAAACAGTAAATCAATATTTGAATCTTCATGAAATGTATGTTGCAACATTTGGTGCAACTGGAAATAATGTTGGTATTATTTATGCTTATGATACATCCGATGCTATTGTTGCAGGCGTACCCCAAACAGCCACAAAAGTTGCAGGTACAATTGCAGCGGTTAAAGGAAGGTCGAGGCTTGGTGTTTATACAGTGCCAGCAGGAAAAACAGCATATATGATTTCCAGAACACCGTATTTTTTATTACAGACACTTCAATTTGGGACATTGACGTTAAGGATAAGACCTTTTGGATTATCTTGGTGGGAATTTCTTTATGGTTATGGAGTAACAATAAATGATGGTAGTGATTTACAAATACCGCCTATCATACCTGAAAAATCTGATATTGAGTTTCTTGCACAAACATCAGTAGCTTCAGCAGTAACAATTGAATCTGGTTTAATTTTGATAGATGATTAATAAATGACTGAGAAATTGATTTTCTTGTTTTTGATTTTAAATGGATGTTGTTTGAATAAACAAGTAAAATATTATGATAGCAAGCGTGAAAAGTGTATTGAAGAAAGATGTATTGAATGCAGGGATATTAGCAGGATAAAATAAATGGCAACAATTATAAATAAAAACTTTCATCGTAAAACATTAACCGGTATCAAATCAGGTGATACAATTGAAAATTGTAATTGTACGCAACAAAATATTAATACTGATGTTTGTAAAGGACTAAAAAATCTAACTATTAAAAATAGCAATATCAGGAATTGCGTATTTCCAGTGGATACAAAATTCATTGGATGCAAACCGTATCATGCTGAAATTGTTATTGAACCTGAATTGACACAAGCAGAACTTGCCAATATGGAATTAAAAATGATTCAAGAACAATATGGTGAGATTGCAAAAATAGAAGCTAAAAAAGTTTTTAATTTAAAAGATTCAATCGGAGTTATATAATGGCTGATGTATGGTATGACCCAAACGGGTCAAATACAGCCCCTTATGATACGCAAGCAAAAGCAGCAACAAATTTGCAAACGGCTGTTAACACGGCTGGTGGCGCAGCGGGAAATAATCTCTATACAGTTGCTAGAGCAGTTGAAACATTAGCGGCGACTATTGATGTTAATGTAGGTAGCGGCGACTTGACAAGCGGTTATATTAATTGGATAGGGGTAAATACCAGCGGTGTTGATGACGGTACTAGATTTGTAATGGATGGCAATAATGCTGCCACTAATTGCATTTTAATAAATAAAAATTACTGGAAATTTAAAAATCTTGAATTAAAAAACGCAACAGGAGATGGATTTAATACAGCAGCAACAGGAGATTATCTTACCCTGGAAAACATTTATTCTTATAATAATGGAGCGAGGGGTTTTGACATGGCCGCCTCTATCCTGTCTACTTTAGATAGATGCAGGGCGGAAAATAATACAGCAGAGGGGATATTATTATGGGCTTATAATATCGCTCATTTTTGTACTGCAATAGGAAATGGAGGTCGCGGTTTTTATTTGGATCTTTATGCTCAAATGATCGGCTGTCTTTCTCATAATAATACAACGTCTCAAATTCTCGCCCGTCAAGGTAGTGCAATATTTAATTGTATAGTTGACGGTTGGAATGGCTCCGCCGCTGCGGGTGTTGGGATAGCCATAAACGCTGTAAACATTGCCATTAGGGGTACGCGCATAACAAATAACGCTACTGGAATAAGTTTAACAGGGGCAGATTTTGCAAGTTATGATTTTTGTGGAACTTATGGCAATACAGCGGTTTCAAATATCCCGGCCGGTTGTCAATTAATTGACTTGGGTAATAATGTTGCAATGGCAGATGATAAGTATGTAGGCGGTCGCGGTGGTGGTGGTACGGATAATTTCAATCTTGCGTCTGATGCTGAATTAAGGAATACACAAATTGCGATTGATGCAACAAATAACTTTTACATTGCAGCAGGTTTACCGCCTATTGCCGGTGCCGGTGGAGGTTTACTTTCCAATAGAGGTATGACAGGAGGAATAAATGGCTAAGTTTTTTTTACAGGGAACGCCGTCAAGCGTTGTCTTTAATGTTAAGATACTTGATTCGACCGCAACAGATGGAAGGGGCTTAACTGGTTTGGTATTTAATTCCGCTGGTTTGATTATCAGCACTATTAAAATTGGTGAGGCGACTCCTACTATCTACTCTCAAGCTGGAAATACCATAGAGACAATAGCGACTATTGGGACTTATGTTATACCTGCCGCAACTAAATGCAGATTTAAAGAAATAGACCCAACAAATCATCCAGGCGTTTATCAAATAATGATTGCCGATGCAAGATATGCTTCGACAACACAACTTCTTGTATCAATACATGGTGCGGCCGATGCAGCAGAGAATGAGGCAGAGTTTCAAATAGGCACTGTAACGGTTGGCACAAACAACGATAAGACAGGATATGATTTAAACAACGACCAGTCCGGCGTTACGGTTGGTACTGTTAATGCGGCGACTGTTTCGGGTACGGTCACAACGGATTCGGCTTCCCGGACAGCAAGTAAGGCAGACGTTACAAATCTTGATGTCGCCGTTTCTTCGAGGTCAGTCCTGGCGGCTGGCGCTAAAATGGATTTAATCGATGCACCAAATGCGAGCGCAATCACAGCGATACAAAGTGGTTTGGCATTAGCAGCAACATTAGCACAAGTAAAAGGCGCGATTGCCGGGAGAATGGATATTAATGCAGCAGGTACACAAATTAAAAAATATGACGTTGCCGGTAACTTACTTGTAACTCTTAATAGAAGCGCAACCGCTCCGTTTATATGGACTCCGACATGGGCTTAATACTATGGCTCTAAATCCTGCAAATAAATTAGCCGTCCCATCGTTAGGTTATGCTAATGATGCAACAAATGGAAGCGCACCTGGCACGCCTAATATCGGAACTATCAGGACTATATCTTCAGCCGCGTTGAAATTGGCTTTAGATTTTACAGCAGGTGCAGAATCTTTAAAAATACAACGTTCAACAGATAATATTTCTTTCTCTGATATACCAGGTGCTGAATTATGGACAGAAAATACTTATGAAGATACCGGGCTTTCCGCAGGGACAACTTATTATTATAGGTATAGCGCAACAAATGAGTTTGGTACTTCATCCTATTCAAATTCATTCAATGAATCCACAACAGCGACAAATCAGATATTAAGAAACATCTGGACGGAATTTAAAAGCCAGTTGGAAAATAACAGCACACTTGACACTTACGTTTCAAGCAGATTTTTATTCAGCCGGGAACCTGATATTGAATTTGATAAACAGATACCACATGTTAAGGCATGGGTTGCGGATAGTGACCCGGAGTTTGACACATTCCCGAAAAGACAGGAAGAGCCTCTTGTAATTACCGGACACGTTAAAGTCAAGGCAAATACGGCGGCATTGCTTGAAGATGAAATGTTAAAAGCAAATGAATTAATATCAAATGCGGTCGGCTCTGATTTGACAATCAACGGTACTGGCAGGATTGCAAATATGGTTTTCAGTTATCGGAATTTGGATAAGTCCGATGGTAGAACAGGTCAATGTAATTTTACCGTGACTATTTTATCAATACGTTTTAAAGCAGGATTCAAATAGAGAAATTTAATTAAATAAAAAAGGAGCACAAAATGAGTTCACAAGGAGATTCATCAAACTTAGTTGATGTAGGTATTGCGTTAGGTGCAGGGGCTTTTGGTACGGCAGCCGAGTCTTTTACTTTAGGCCTGTTGTGTACTAACTTTGGGACAACAGAGGAATTCGCGCCAGAGCCTGTCAATCAGGTAGGTTCAAGTCTTCAAATAAGGAAAACGACAACGCCGCCGATATTCCTTAACCTTTCATTAGGCTTTGCACTTGATGTAGGTGACAATACGTCTGGTAATATCGGCCATTTTTTACAATCTATTTTCGGTACGGATACCATCGGCGAATCTCCACCCTATACACATACGTTTACCCGCAATGATACGAGTATACCCACCTGGTTTAATCTCTGGTCTGATAAAGATATTGATTCAAAGCAGTATAGAGGTTTCAGGGTAAATACCCTTACGTTTTCCATTGATTCAGGTACGGGCGCGGTCACAGTTACGGTCGAGGGTTTCTATCAGATAGACAGCGAGCTTGCAACGCAGTCCCTTACCTATTCAACCTCTCCCATTCTTACGGCACACAATGCGAGTATATGGACGCTAGGCGGCTCACCTAATACGAATTTTAACACTTGCGAGATAACGATTACGCGGGACAATCAGAGACATAAGGCCATTTCAAATATACAGACAATAGATAATATCTATTCTGCCAACTTTGGGATTGCCGTAAGTCTTGCCGGTTTGGACTTTACATCTGAAACGGAATATGACAAGTACAGGGCAAAGACAGCAACACCATTCAGGCTGACTCTTACAGATGCAAATTCAAACTACATTGATTTTAACTTTCCGGCAATGATTTACAATAGCTGGACACCTCCGGCCCCATCTGCAAATGCTCTTTTAAACATTGCCACTACACTTTTTGCAACAGAAGATAATAATGAAGTAGTATTGCAGAATGAAAGGTCAACGGCTTACAGTGCGTAAGAATAATTTAACAATGTATTTAAATTAGAAAGGATTACACCATGAACAAAGAGGAAAAAACAAACCAATTATCCAAGTCACAGACAACGGCAAAGGAAGATGAACTTACCGATGAAGAAGAATATATCGTATTAACTGGAAAGAAGATAAAGTATGTAACACAAGGGGGAGTGGAATTACAGATACCACAATTAACAATTTATGATTCTGATTTATTGGCAAGTATAAATAAAAGGATAACGGAAAAGATAACATTAAAACAATTAGATGATATCAAAATTGAAGTGTTTGCTGAAATAACAAAAACAGACGTTAAGGATTGGCATAAAAAAGATATGATTTCATTTGAAGATTTTGAAAACATTGAAGGAATCCTAAATTATGTATTTATAAGAAGAAAAAAAGCCTTTGAAAAAAAAACAATAAAGAAAGAAGAAATACAGAAAATATCGGATATTTTGAGAAGTACGTTGGATTAAAAAAAACAAAATTAGTAAATAATTTAAATGAATTTATTAATATGACGTGGTTGCAAATTGATTGTTTAATAAAAGCACATAATAGATATGAAAAAATGATAGAACAAAAAAGCAAACATGCTGAATCGACTAATAGATTAAGGAATAAAATAAGACATGGCCGATAAAGAACTGGGGTTAAGAGTAACGGCAAAAGGAACACAAAGAGCCAAAAAAGGTATTGAGGGTGTCCGTGTTTCTATATCAAGATTAAGAAATCAAATGCTTCTCGGTACTCTTGCCGCTGGACTATTAACCGTTGGTTTTAAAAAACTTATTGGATTAGCATCTGAACAGGAAAGAGTTGAAAAAAAACTTGCTCAAACAATAAAAAGCACAGGGATGGCAGCAGGCTTTACTTTCGATGAACTTACTAAGATGGCAAGTGCATTGCAGGACATCACTACTTTTGGTGATGAAGCTATTATTGAATCACAATCATTACTTGCAACATTTACAAATATTGGTAAAGATGTTTTTCCAGAGGCACTTAAAGCAGTACTTGACGTTTCTGTTGGTATGGGGCAAGATTTAAAATCTTCAGCAATACAACTTGGCAAAGCATTAAACGATCCTATATTGGGTATATCCGCACTATCAAGAACCGGAATTACATTTAATGATGTCCAGAAAGACATGATAAAGACAATGGTTGATGCGGGTGATACAGCAGGAGCACAAGCGGTTATATTAGAAGAATTAAATAAACAATTTGGCGGGCAAGCGGAAGCGGCGGCTAAAGGTTTCGGGACTATTGATCAGCTTGGTAATTCTTTGGGCGATCTTGGAGAGGTATTAGGACAATCGATAGGGAAATCATCTTTATTTCAAAACGCAATATATTTTCTAAAAAACTCTACTGATGATTTGATTGGTGCGCTTAGTGAAGCAAGAATAGAAATAGAAGGTTTGACAAGTACAGAAACAGAGCTTGTTAAAATAGAGCGAGAATTAATAAAAAACGGTATTCAGTTAGAAACTACTTTAGAAAGGCAAATAGACGCTGGGAAAACAGCAAAAGAAGAGGAGCAACGGCTAATAGTACAAAGAAAAATTGCAGCAGCAGAAGCAAAAGGAGAAGCTGTTGCGATTTTTGATGTTGTCGGTGCATTTGCTGATGAATCGTTATCGGCTGATGAAAGCTCTAAAAGTCTATTGAAGAGAAGGAAAGAGTTACAAAAACAAATAAAAGAAGAAAAAGAACTTGCAAAAGTGGTAAAAGAAAAACCGAAACCGAAACCGAAAGCAAAAGAAGAAGAAAAAGAAAAAGAAGATGACATAGGAGTTGAACTTGATTTTGAAAAATTCAGAGCAGAAGAAAAGCAAAAGATAATTGATGAACAAAGAAAAAAAGATTTAGAACAACAGCAAATATTTAATGAATCAAAAAATGAATTAGCTACAAATCAATTTGATTTAGAAAGACAAAAATTACAAGAAAGTTTCCTTTCAGATTTTGAAATTGTTAAAGGAAATGATGAAGCAGTTACAGCATTGCGTGAAGCCAGACAAGTTAAAATGAATGAAATAGATAAAAGAGAAACAGATTTCTTTGAAGAACAACAAATGAGAAAAATAGATATAGCAAAACAAACCACAGGATTTTTAGCGGATAATCTTAGTCTACTTGCAAGTGAAGTTAAAGAATTTTCAGGAATTGCACAAGTGGCAGCAATTGCAGACGCAACAGTTGCAGGCTACGAAGCCGCAATCCATTCTTTTAAATTTGGCGCTAAACTTGGTGGCCCTATTCTTGGCGGTATTTTTTCCGCTATATCATTAGGTGCAACAGGTGCTTTAATAAGTAAAATCGCAGCAACATCTTTTCAAACATCTGAAGGGATGACAAGAACGGTACCAGGTGCATCAACGGAGCGCGTTTTAATTCCCGCTCATGGTGGTGAGGAAATAGGCAGGCGAAGCGGTGCAAGTATTAATATAACTGTCAATGGCGCAATAGATCCGGACGCAACAGGTCAGGCAGTATTCACAGTATTAAATAAATTTATGAAAGTAAACGGAGTATCTTTCGCATGAGTTTTAAAATAGGCTTTATAAATTCAGCAGGCACAGGATTAAAAACAATATCCGATGCTGTCAGGATAAATCTTGATGACGATTCGGATGTGAGTTTTAACCGGGGCGGTGCAAGGGATGGGTTTTTTATTGAAGATTCAATGAAAGCGCAGATTACGCTTGAACTTGATGCTGTCACTCAAGCCGATTTTGGCAACACAATTGCAAAGGTAATGAATAACCGGGCATATCCGCATAAGGTTTATATCCATGAACCGGCAGCAGCAAGCCAGAGAATAAACATTAATAATACAGGCGGCAACGAGGGCAAACAACTTGCTTCTGATTTAGCAGAACCTACTTATGCAAGTGCAACGGAATTTACAGGCGGTCAGTATACGGCAATACAAAATTTTAGTACGGATGTTACTGTCAGTACAGCGACATTAAAGAACATCCATTACTTCTATCAGTTTGATTTAAGCACCTGGATTGCAGCTTATGGCGCTGAATATCTAAGACGCTTAACTTTATTTATGCAAGACCCGCGTGTAAAAGAAACAAGTGGCGCGAATACAAATGATTTGGGCTATATCATTTATGCTTACAATTATACTAATGCTGAATGGGTTGAAATAAAAAGACAGTCTATTACAGTTGATGCAACTAATCAACAGTTTGCATCATTAAGACCATTAGAGGGATTCACATCTTTTTCAGACTTCATTGACGGTTCTAGTTTCTGTCAGTTTAAAGTTACTAATGCACAGGAAAGAACACCCGGAGCCGTATGGACATTGACACATGAAATCAATTATGTGGAATTAATTGTAAACGGATTTGGAATAAAACAGACAAATGCTTTTAATGCCAATTGGCGATCCCCGTTTACAGGTGATGGATACGTTCAAACACTTAATTTGCAAGAGCTATAAAATATGCTTGCCTTATCAGATGCCTTTAAGAAAGTACTATTTGCAAATCAGGTTTTAAATCCATTTGCAAAATTAGTATTTGAGGACACGGCTGATGAACCTGATCACGGTTTAATGTCATTTGATTTGGATGTATCTCAATTTATAAACGCATGGGGTAATGTCAAACGTTCAATGTCTTATGATATCGGCAAGTTTTCTCCCGGCGGCCATTCTTTTGAATTGAGCAATAATAAAACTGATATAGGTGATTGGCTTTTTACTTTGCGTAAAAAATTCGGTTCTGATTTCTGGATGGACAAAGAGTATTATATCCTTTGGGGTTTTAAACAGATACCGGTCACAACATCCATATCGGTTACATTGCCTGTCATTTCCCCTTTAGGTTTTGGGGATGAACCCACGGACATTATCGCAACCCCTGCAACGCTTGGGTGGGGTGTTCCTCCATCGGGTACGGAATCGCTAACATCGGCAAGGGAAGAAACGGTTGAAATATACCGGGGCGATATTTATACAAAGACAGAGCAAAGAATGGCCGGTATTGTCAATGTAGGTTCAAAGGACATTACAAAAAGGATTAATGATTTTAAAGTGTGTACGTTAATTCTCGCAAGTGAGATTTTTGATTATGGAACATCTACGGATTATAATGATGTTGGCTATCAACAAGTAATAAAATATGGAATACATAAATTAATAACTAATAGTGAAGGAAAGGAAATATCAGAAAGGAAAAATCCTTTTTCTATAACACTTGGAAATCCAAACTTAGCAAATGCAATAATAATTGGTAGTGGTGATTCAATAGTTCCTTCATATTATCTTTGGTATTTTCCTTTTATAAATGATATTGACGTTTCTGCTGTAAATTATTCAGGAGGCACTTATAAAGTTTATTATTGGGATTATAGAAGCGGACAAAAAAAATGGACACCATTTGATTCTACAAATTTTAATTCAAAAGTTGAGGTTACTAAAATTAGTGGAATAGATGGAATATTTGTAAAAATACTAACCAGCATTCCTGATGGATTTACCGGAACATGGAGTGATTATAAATCAGGAGCATCAGCCTGGGCAGATGATAATCCGGATCCAATGATATGTATTGAAACAAAAAGCAACACGTATATAAACGGTACTTATAATCCAAATCCGGTTTTAATAATTTACGACCTTTTGACTAATAGCAGGTTTATAGGATTTGACTCTGGTATGTTAGACATATCTTCTCCCCAAAGAGGAGTATTTGACGGTGTTATTGGTTCAATTTTTTTACAATTACAAACACCGGTCGAGGGTTATTCATTTGATGAAACATTTAATTTCTTTAATGGTGAAGATGCTGAAATTAATACTGATTATAATAAAGAGATAGGATTGTTAAGAATTGTTGAGGACATTGCAAAAATATGCGGAATGTATTTCTTTACTGAAAAGAAAAAATCAATATCTGAAGACAGGCGTATACATCTTTTATATAATCGTACAGTCTCACCATGTACAGACGATCCGCCTGCATTGTTGTCTCTGTCAACAGCCGGTAAATTACAATCATATCAAGTTAATACAAATTCAGATGACCTTAAAGATAAAGTCATTATAACAAACTTTGATTCAGGTATTTCAACGCCCGATAATTTTGATGTTAAAATACAGGGTACGGGCAATAGAGTTTTACAATTAAGCGCACCTACTAACCCGCCTGTATATTTTTATAATTCAGGGGCCGCTGCAGATTCAATTGCGCAAAGATTATTAAGTCAACTAAATAAACCGCCTGAAATTATCAATACTGACCTAGACGCATCCGGACTTGTTGTCGAACTTGGCGACTATGTTAAATTACATGAACATAAAATTAATGAAACGATAATAGCGCAAATATTTAACAGTGGCTTTGCTGTCAACGGTACGGGTACGGGTCTTGTTGCGAAACGATATACAGATTTATATGGCCCGGAAGAAAGCAATCCTTTTAAGAAATGGGCTTTTGTCGGTTGCGCTTATGTCGATGACGATCAGATAGGCGGTAATGGCGCGGATGCAAGTATTGAGCTAAACGGTACTGTTGTCACATTGGCAAGCGGAGAAACAATTGATTCAAACATTGCAATACCGGGAATGGCTATAACCCTTGACGGCGACAACGCGACATTTGAACATTTTAGATTGAAACAAATATTAACGACAATAACTTTTGAAATAGAAGAATCGTTAGAGGGCGGGGGCGACATAGCGAGTATCGCACATGCTAACGTCACATGGTCAATAGGAAATAGTTATCACGTTTATTAAAGGATTAAATTATGGCAATAGCTAACCAGACAATCAATAGCGGCGACCAAGTTACAAGGACAATGCAGCAGAATTTAAATGACGACGCAAATAATACCGCTGATAACATTAATCCTCAATATATGTTTCCTATATTGAATATGGATTCATTCATAATAAACCAAGGAAACGTAATAGGAATTACAACATCAACCTGGTATAATAATCCTCCGGCGCTTGCCTATGGTTCGTATACGCCAGAATCGGGCAGTGTATATTTAGCTGTTGTAGGTACTAATGATGTAAAAAGAGTTGCTAATACAATAGAATTTATACGCGGAGCTGTTGCTACTATTGACGCAACCATTGCAGTAAAAGCGACAATAAACGGAGGGGGCTTTGTTGCGGCAGACTTACAAATTGAATATGAAATATTTGAAGTTTCATCAACAGGCGTAGTAACGTCAAAAGTCGGAGCAGCAACTCAAAATCTCACTGTGGGAGGGGTTTGGACATCTTATACTTTGTATACAGGGCAAAGCATAACTGGTGTAGGTGCAAATGATATATGCCTCGTAAGAATCCAGTATAGAATAAATACAGACGCAGGGGGTGATTCGGTAACAATTGAATCTAAGCAATTAAAAGTCATTAGACATGCAACCAATAATAATACGGAGCCTTGGTAATTAATTATGCAGACATTATTCACAACAGAGCAATTATTAATTGTTAAAGATATCGTTAGGTTACTTATCGCTGCACCGCCCTATATTGCAGCTGCCTTAATTGGCGGTGTTGTTATTTATAAGAAAAGAAAGAACGGCAAGAATGGTAATTCAGAAAATGGAAACGGCAAGATAACCAAAACAAATGTCCGGCTTATGATTAAAGAGCAGGAGGGCAATTGCCGGGATAGATTTGACAAGCGTATTGAGCTGGCCGAAACAAAGATTATTGCTGAAATAAAAAATAATAAAAAAGGGAAATAATTTAATCACAGAAAGGATTGAACAAAATGGAGAACAACGTAAAACAAAATCAGGTTGATGCTAAAACTTACGTCCTTGCAAAAATGGCCGATATCAACAGACTAAAAAACCGGGAAGCGGCCGCAGTACAGGACATAAATGATTTAATTCTTAATTTATTGGTTGATCTTGAAAAATCAAAACAGGAAAATGTTAAGTTGTTACAGGAATTATCTGAATTGAAAAAACCTAAACAGGATAAAAAAGATGGCTGACTTTATAAGGGAAATCAGACGGCAACAGGCCGATGCGGAATTGACGGCCTTTACTCTTAGGAATACGGACAATCCGGCAACGACTGAAACAGGGCAGGCCGTGGCATTGCTTTTCGGTGGACGCGGAGATTCAACCGGGACAGCTAGTTATTCCGATGCGTCCTTTGCGAAAATAGTTGCCGGAAAAGATTCTGATTATTATGGTGCGGCTGCTGATTGGGACGGTAATTTAAAATTTTATACTGCAACGGACGGAACACTTACTTTTGCTATGACAATTGATAGCTCTCAAATTATTGGCATGGGTACAGAAGACCCGTTTCAAAATGTAGGTACTGCTGCCGGTGATTTTACCGGGACTGGTTTACATGTCAAAGGCGCAGGTATTGCCAGATTGATTCTTGAGGGAATAACTGCTTCTTTATTTTTGGCTGATAGCAATGCCGCTGCCGATGATAAAATAATGGGATATTATGTTAGTGATGGTGTGGCGAGATTTCGGAGTATTGACGATGCTGCGGGAATAAGGGTTGATAATATCCTCGCCATGGATATGGGGACAGGAAAAATTGGTATTGGTATGAAGTCCCCAGATACATTATTTCATATATTCGAGGGTTCAGCCGGGACAGTAACCGCTATTGCAAATACTCTCCTTACATTGGAATCTGATGGGGATTGTTATATGAGTCTTCTTGCTGACGTAGCAGCAGGATTTTACTGGGGAAAAAATGGCAATAATAATGTTGCTAAATTCTTCATTGATAACATGGATTCTACTGCTGATTTCAAATGGGAAATAGGCGGTACGAGAGTACTTGAGATTAGTCCAAGTAAAGTTGAATTTAATGACCCGGAGGCTGATGTAAATTATGAGTTTAGAACAACGGTAGGGATATCCGTATTTATCGATGGAGGTACGGGTTTTATTGGTATAGGTACAGGTTCACCAGCTTCATTATTAGATGTTCGTGGTGATGTGTCTACTGTTCCTGCTTTAGATGCTGATACTGTTGCTGTATTTTCCAAAACGGTTGGCGAGGGACAGAATTGTAGTATCTCTATTATATCGGCTGTTGATGGGCAATCAAGAATATATTTTGGTGATACCGCAGACGAGGATCCAGGATTTTTAAAATATTCAAATGGTGGAGGCGGTTTCAGTATTGGTGTTGAAACAACGGAATATTTTACCATAGATGCAAATGGATTGATTCCATATAATGCAACTACTATACATGCCATTGCACAAAATGCAGCGCCTACGTCTGTTACTGCTGGCGCTTTATGGCTTGATACGGATGCGGGAGCAAATGGTACTTTAATGTGCTATGCGAATGGCGCATGGCGTACAGTACAAGCACTTTAAATTGTCAGGTTTAAATTTTAATTAAAATACAGAGGTGAAGTTATGTCAATATTAA
>CAZLTJ010000006.1:38570-48724 GCA_964562425.1 uncultured bacterium | reverse complement strand
TGATAACTTCCTCTATTCTGGTAAGTTTCATGTAACCGCTGCTTTCGATATGTGCTGCGATACGCATTATTTTGATTTCATCATCACTCAAAATATTCTCCACATCCTCTCTAAGAGATGCACAATCTTTACCTTGATAACAGGCTTTTTCCTTGCAATATGCACATTTCATAAGAATTCCTCCAAAAAAGTAGAGTTTTTTTCGAATCTCTAATTTAGCACTCAAAGCTATTTGTGATAAGCAAGAATTTTCATATCATACATAAAAGTAACTTATAATTCCAAAAGAAGTTCGATTTATAGAAACAAAAGTAATTAAGAACATGATATGAACAATGAAATCCTTCATTTCCAGTGAATTGTCATCGATATCACTTTATTTAAGAATCTAAGAAAGCACTTCAGAAATCTGAATACCTTGAATCTCTGTGAATTATGACCGATAGTATAGCTTACGATTTTAATAATTTGCTAATAGCTATTATAGGTAATATTTCTATTGCAATATAGATTTGAAGGTGGGATTGCATAACCTTATAATTTAAGCAAACTCAGCTGAATTATAAAAAAAATATTTTAAAAAATTAATAATTTTAAATGTAAATTAAAAATCTAATATATATTTCTTTAATTAAACCATTTCAATTTTTATGGAAGAAGATAAAATGAGATTCAAAATCCTTATTGTTTCGATTTTGATTATCCTGACCTTCTATTCTCACGCCGATTGGGTTAAGACTTACGGTGGAATAAGTGGAGACGACCAAGCCTACTCTGTTATTCAAACTTATGACAACGGTTATTTTATCACAGGAAGTGAAAGTTCATCCGGAACAAGTCCATTCAATGATAATGTCTATTTAATTAGAACCGACTCTCGAGGTGAAACTCTCTGGACTCGCTCTTATGGCGAACATAATACTGATGTAGGTTGTGACGCCGTTCAAACATCCGATAGCGGATTCGCAGTGGTAGGTTTCACAGGAGTATACCTGTCCACGTTTAAAGTCCTATTAATCCGAACTGATGCTTTTGGCGAAACTCTATGGACACAAACATACGGCGGAGTTTACTTCGACTTTGGATATGACATAGCTCAAACACCAGATAATGGATTTATAATTGTTGGTCAGACAACATCCTTTGGTGCAGGTGATTACGATGTCTATTTAATTAAGACTGATTCTTTGGGAGATACAATATGGACACGGACATACGGAGGATTAGAACCTGACGGTAGTACTTCGATTTGTGTAACACCGGATGGTGATTTTATTATTGCAGGACATACAAGTTCTTTTGGGGCAGGTGATTACGATGTCTATCTTTTAAAGATAGACTCGTTCGGTGATACAATATGGACACGCACTTACGGTGGAAGTAACATGGACGTAGGTCAATCAGTTCACCAAACTTTCGATGATGGATATATTATCGCAGGATATAGTTGTTCATTCGATTCTGTAGATACTAATGTCTATTTAATCAAGACTGACTCGTTGGGAGATACCTTCTGGACTCGAACTTATGGTGGCATCCACAGAGAAAAAGCAAGATCGGTTGTGCAGACCATAGATAACCGGTATGTACTTGTTGGTATGACTAAATCTTTTGGATTAGGTCCTCGCGACTTATATGTAATAAAAACCGATGAATGGGGTGAAACTTTATGGACAAGAACATACGGTGGAAATGGTTGGGATGAGGGATATTCGGTGATACAATCCTCGATTGATTGTGGTTATATTATAACTGGATACACTACAATATCTGAATCCAGATATGTGTATCTCATTAAAATAGGAAGTAATGGCATTGTTGAACAAGAAACTCAAAAAATAGATAACATATCTTTAACAATTTACCCCAATCCTTTTAACAGTTACTGTATAATTTCTGCAACTGCAGGTGTAACAATAGAGATTGTTAATTTGCGCGGAGAATCTATAGGAGCAAGTCTCAAAAAGAGTTCTTATACTGACGCTAATAACGAGAGTTTTTCATACATTTGGCAACCAGACAAATCCACCAACAGTGGGGTATATCTTGTAAGAATGATTACTGAAAACAGAATCATTACAAAACGAATTGTATATCTGAAATAAGAATTATACAAAATACTTATCCAAATCTATTCACTTACTCATTTAAGATTAATTTATAATACAGAGCATCTTTCTGTATTTACAATTTTGAAAAACCCTCCTCTGGAACAAGGAGGGTCTAAAATAAGTAGTTTAACAGTTTACCACAATTCACCCTCTTTAATCAAATCACCAGGTTCACCGAATTTTAACGCAGCTTGAGCAGCTGCAAGTCGGGCAATTGGTACTCTATACGGAGAACAACTCACATAATTCAAACCGATTCGGTGGCAGAACATAACCGATCGTGGATCACCTCCATGTTCGCCACATATGCCCAACTTTATACTCGGATTTACTCGACGACCGTATTTTACTGTCAGCAACATCATTCTTCCAATTCCGATTTGGTCTAAAACCTGGAAAGGATCATTATCATAAATTCCTAATCGCACATATTCAGGAAGGAATTTTGCAGCATCATCTCTTGAGAATCCAGCACCCATTTGAGTTAAGTCGTTTGTTCCAAATGAGAAAAAGTCAGCATATCTTGCCACTTCATCTGCAGTTATAGCACCCCTTGGCACTTCTATCATCGTTCCAATTAAGAAATCGATTCTATCATTCCTTTCCTCAAAAATATGCTTTGCGACTCTCTCTATTAATTCTCTGCTAAGCTGAAGTTCTTTCCAGTGACCTGCTAAAGGAACCATGATTTGCGGTCGAACTTCGATACCCTCGTTCTTGACAATTAATGCAGCTTCAAGGATCGCTCTTACCTGTATTTCCGAGACTTCTGGATAAGTCAACCCTAACCGGCAACCTCGATGACCTAACATTGGATTAAACTCATGAAGGGATTCAACAGTTCGTTTGATCTTTTCAAATGGCACATTCATAGCATCAGCCATCTCCTGCTGACCTTTCAAATCGTGTGGCAAGAATTCATGCAATGGTGGGTCGAGTAGCCTTATTGTTCCCGGTAGACCCTTTAGAGCTCTAAAAATCCCAATAAAATCATTACGTTGCAACGGTAAGAGTTCATCCAAAGCTTCCTTATATTGTGTTTCCGGAGTTTTAAGCTTCTTGGCAATTGCTTCATATTCCTCGCTATCCCTTTCGAGCCCGTCAAGACGCATTTTAAGGTTCTTAACTTCTTCCGCAACGAGAATTAGTTTTCTAAAAGATACTATTCTGTTTCCCTCGAAAAACATATGCTCAGTACGAGTTAAACCTATACCTTCTGCACCAAAATTAATAGCTACTTCAGTGTCATGTGGTGTGTCGGCATTAGTTCGAACACCAATCTTTCGGAACTCGTCTGCCCACTCCATAATTATTCTAAAATCTCCAGCAAGTTCAGCCTCTACCGTAGGGAGTTGTCCCAAATAAACGGTTCCCTTTGCTCCGTTTATCGAAATGAAATCTCCTTGTTTAACTTCTGTTTCACCAACGATGAATTCCTTCTTGTTATAATCTATTTCAATTTCACCAGCACCTGCAACACATGGTGTTCCCATACCTCTCGCAACCACAGCAGCATGAGATGTCATTCCACCGCGTGCGGTCAAAATTCCTTGAGCTACATTCATACCGCCGATATCCTCTGGGGATGTCTCAAGTCTCACAAGAATTACTTTTTCTCCACTCTCATTCCATTCTTCTGCTTCATCAGCTGTGAATACAACCTTTCCAGTGGCGGATCCAGGTGAAGCTGGAAGACCACTTGCGATAACAGTGACTTTAGATTCTGCAATAGGATCGAACATAGGATGAAGAAGTTGATCTAATGACTTTGGTGGTATTCTCAAAATTGCAGTTTCCCTATCGATAAGTTTCTCATTAACCATATCCACAGCAATTTTAACAGCAGCTTGAGCAGTTCGTTTTCCTGTTCGAGTTTGAAGCATCCATAATTTCCCACGTTCTATTGTAAATTCAAAGTCCTGAACATCTGTATAGTGGTTTTCTAAAATATCCTTAATTCCCAAGAGTTCTTTAAGCACATTAGATATCTCATTTTCTAAATCTGCAATCGGCTTTGGTGTTCGGATTCCCGCAACAACATCTTCTCCTTGTGCATTAAGCAAATATTCACCGTAAAGTTTGTTTTCTCCTGTGGAAGGATTCCTTGTGAAACCCACACCTGTTCCAGAATCATCTCCCAGGTTGCCAAAAACCATGGTTTGTATATTTACCGCAGTGCCCAGAAGACCAGTTATCTCATTTATTGCACGATATTTAATTGCCCTCGCATTATTCCAAGAACCAAAAACAGCATTTATGGACAACCAAAGTTGCTCATCAACATCTTGTGGGAATATTTTTCCATATTTCGAATAAATTTCTCCAAATTTAAATATAAGCGATTTTAACGCTTCTAAATCCAACGCTGTATCAGGAACTAATTTATTAAGCTGTTCTTGCCTCATATCTTCAACATCTTTTATCTCCACTTTTTTTCCAAATTCACGCTTAACCTCTTCCATGGCATGTTCAAATTCATGATGAGGAAATTCCAAAACTACTTCACCAAACATCTGTATGAGACGGCGATAGGCATCCCATGCAAACCTTGGATTTCCACTCTCTTCTGCAAGTCCCTGAACACTTTCATCATTGAGTCCGAGATTTAGAATCGTATCCATCATCCCAGGCATAGAAACTGCAGATCCAGATCTAACGGAAACTAATAAAGGTTCCTTAGGATCGCCTAATTTACGTCCGCGAAGTTCTTCAAGCATTCTTAAGGCATTGGTTACCTGTCCCTTCAGTTCTAGTGGATACGTCATATTATTTTTGTAATAATAAGCACAAACTTCTGCTGAAATAGTAAAACCGGGTGGAACAGACAGTCCTATTTTACTCATTTCCGCAAGATTCGCTCCTTTTCCGCCAAGAATATCTTTCATCTGTGTTGAGCCATCTGCATGCTCCTTCGAAAAGAAATAGACATACTTCATCATTAACCTCCTGAATCGTCTTCTATATTATGAAATATTTTTGAACTGAAAGTATAACTATCAGTGGATATTTTATACAATCAATAAAACTTGTGATTATAATCAGTTATTTATAATGTAATATTATATATATTCTTTGGGTTCTTCTTCATCTCTTAAAACCCTTAATGCACCCAATGCAAGGCCCTCCATTTCATCTTCACCCGGAAAAACATAAACCGGTGCAATCCATTTTACTTGGTTTTTTATCAAGTTCATAAGGTACTTGTTATTAGCTAACCCACCTGTAAGAAGTATGGCATCCACATCTCCAGCTAAAACTGTTGCATAAGCACCTATGTATTTTGATATTTGGTATCCCATTGCATTAATATAGAATTCCGCTTCATCATCTCCCATTTTTATTCTCTCTTCTATTTCTTCTACATTATCTGTTCCGAGATAAGCTATCAAACCACCTGCTTTAATCAATTGTTTCTTGATTTCTTTCGAGTTATGCTTTCCCGAAAAACAATGATTAGCAAGACCCGTAATTGGTAATGTTCCACATCGTTGAGGAGAAAAAGGACCTTCGTCGTTGGCATTATTTGCATCGATCATTTTGCCTTTTAAATGCGATGTAATCGAAATTCCACCTCCAAGATGAGCAATAACTAAATTCATATCCTCATACGGTCTTCTAATCTGCTTCGCAAACTTTTTACCCACCATTTTTATATTAAGAGCATGTGCTAAGCTTATTCGAGCTATATCCGGATGACCAGATACTCTTGCTAAATCGTGAAACTCATCGACACTAACTGGATCCACAATGAATGCTGGTACATTAACGCTTTCTGCGATCTCAGCAGCAAGAAGGCATCCAATATTACTTATGTGATCCGCTTGAAATCGTCCGTTTTTGACATCTTCTTTCATTGCTTCGTTTACATAATATGTCCCTGAGACAAGAGGTTTAAATGGACCTCCTCTTCCAACTATTGCGGAAAGAGTGGAGATATCTATATTATGCTTCTCTAAAACCTCTCGAATTGTACTTGCTCGAAAATGATATTGATCGTAAGTCTCAGAAAATTTTGACAGTTCTTCCGGAGGATGTTTAATAGATTCAACAAATATCGGAGTTTCGTCTTCATAGAGTGCCACTTTAGTAGATGTAGAACCTGGATTTATTGCTAAAATCTTAAACATAACTCCTCCTTTAAATAATCATCCTTGCTAAAAAAAAAATCTCTGATAAAATAAAAGCTTCAGTATAAAAAAATTAACTTGAGAAAGAAAATGCAAATAAAAACTAAAATTAAGCACAAATATCAAGTTGTTCTCCTATATTCAGGTGGTTTAGATAGTATATTGTCTGCCAAAATCCTTTTGGAGCAAGGAATATCTGTTTTAGGTGTTAAATTTATTCATCCATTTCTTCACGGTATCCAAACTTTTGAAGAGAAATTCTATTACGAAAAACAAATTGGCATAAATATATTAGAATTGCCAACAGATAACAAGTACTTAAAAACAATCGTTGAACCGCAATACGGTTATGGTTCTCAAGCAAATCCCTGCATTGATTGTAAAATATACTTTCTTCGTAAAGGTTGGGAACTCGCACAGCAGATTGGCGCTGTGGCAATCGCTACAGGTGAAGTTCCGGGACAAAGACCTTTTTCTCAACGAAGTGATGCTATTAAGTTAATAGAAAAACGATCTGGAACAGCGGATAAAATTATAAGACCTTTATCTGGAAAGCTTTTCTCACAATCTAAGGCAGAACGCGATGGCATTGTTAATAGCGAAAAATTATACAGTATTAGCGGACGAAGCAGAGCTATACAATTGAAGCTTGCAAAAAAATTCGGAGTTACTCGATTCGAACCAATTGCAGGTGGATGTATTCTGACTGATCCTGGATACGCAAAAAGGTTCTTAGAAGCTCGAGAACAAAATGAAATAAATATAGAAACCACACAGCTACTCAAAATAGGTCGCCATATCCGAATTAACGGGAAACGTGTGGTTGTTGGTAGAAATCAAAAGGAAAATGAAATATTAGAGAATAGTTTCTCGACAGGCAAATTTTTCCTTATCAATCCCGAAAGGAAAGGTCCAGTGGTGTTAGTTGATGGTTCAGCAGAAAACAAGACAGTAATTAAAGCTGCTGAGATACTTGCAAGATACACGAATAGAGAAGTCATCGATACTTTTGAAGTTAGAATTAATGCTCCAACTGGAGTTACAAAAATAATTAATCCAAATCCCGCTAATCCAATATGGGTTGACAAATTACTTATCAAAATCTAATATATTACATGAGAAATTATTTTAAGGGAAAAGATACATACTAACTTATTTATAGTTATTCCGGTTGTGATATAAAAGTAACTTGTAAATAAAACAATTTGAAATTATTATCGAATATAGGATAATAAATAATGTATATGTTAGAGTCATTTTGGATGAGTGGAATTTATATAATTAAACAAAGCAGTTTGTGAAGAAAAGTTGTGCCGGGGGCGGGACTTGAACCCGCACAGGCCTTAGCCTACTAGCCCCTCAAGCTAGCACGTCTGCCAATTCCGCCACCCCGGCGATGGTGATATTATATTTGTGATAATTTTTTAGTCAAGATAATTTTAAAGGAGTGTTAATGGCAAAACGCGTAATAATATTTATTGATGGTAGTAATTTATACCATGGGATGAAATCTATGCTGGGCAAGATCAATCTCGATTATGAGAAATTTATTTCTATCCTTATACATGATAGGGATCTTATAAGAGTTTATTATTATCTTCCTATTGTTAACAAGGAGGAAGCTGAGGAGCAATATAGATCTCAGCAAAGATTTCTATCATATTTGCAAGCTATCCCAAACGTACATGTGAAATTTGGAAGATTAATTAAACGTGGAGAGACCCTTGTGGAGAAAAGCCTTGACGTACTTATTGCTATAGATATGGTTAAATATGCATATCAAAACCAATACGACATTGCTATTTTAGTAAGCGGTGATGGTGATTTTTCCCCAGCAATAGAATCTGTAAAAGAAATTGGTAAGCAAATAGAAACTGCTTTTTTCCCTAATGAAACTTCTATTTACTTGAAACATCTATCAGATAGATTCATAGAATTGAACGAAAAATCTCTTAAAAGCTGTCTTTTCATAAAGGAAGAAAACGATCTCTGATGACAAAATCCACAAACTACATACTCTATGTCCTAAATCTCGCACTAATACTATCGGTTATTGCCATTAGTGGTTTGCTTTTTACAATCAGAGCATACATCTTTGGTGTATTGGACATGCCTTATACCATAGAAATTATAGTTGAAATTTTTTATTATTTAATCATAATTCATTTCATCTTTGCAGAAAGAGCCATAAATCCAAAATTATGGGTAGAATCATTCATTACCTTTGTTGTTATTAGATTGGTTCTAATTTTAGCATCAGGTTTACTATTTAAGTTTTTATCGTCTGAAACATCCTTTTTACAGGCTTTTTGGACATCTGCCTATGGAAATCCTATTATTTTTATTACACAGGTATTATCAACTCCTTTTTTAGCCTTCCCTTTAATTTTCTCATTCGAGAAAAAAACCCAGTTCGGGGAAAAAATTATCCTATCAGGAAAAGATATTTCTGAATCTATACGTCCGAGAAATCTCATGAGACCAGAGGAAATGTCTAATCAAACAATTTCAATGGAAAATTGGGCAAGAATAATTACTACAAGCAACCCCAGCGAAAAAATTGAACTTCCGCATGACATTTATTTTTCAGATTACTTTAAGGATATTGTTAGAAGCACAATGATAATTGAAAAAGATAAGGAAAAAATTCAAATTAAAACAAAACCAACGATTAAACCGGTAATTCTTTCAGTTAAAGATGCAAAAAATGAGATAGAAAAGATAATAGTTAAACCAAAAGCGGATTTTATCAAACCAATTACTTCAAAAGAAAAACAAATGGAAAAAACCTCCGAAATAGAGCTTCTTGAAGATCCGTATGCAGAATTCAGAAAGGCAGAACTAATGAAAACTTCACAAGGAAAAACTGGAATTGAAGAAGTAACAATAAAATCTGCTAAAGAAACCTTTTCGACCCAAACTGACGAAGATAAATCTCTTTCAGAACTTCTTGGTGAACAGGAAACATTAGAAAAGGATATTGAAACCGAAAAAGAATACATTGTAAAATCTGTTGATGATGAAGTTAAGATATCTATTAGAAAAATTATTGACTTAAACAGAGATAATGCAGGTGCTGCAATCCTTGATAATCTTATTAAACGCGGAACAGACTATGTATTGCAGATACCTTTTAAAGATATTATTACTCAACTTAAATTAGGCGGAATAACGTATAATGCTTCATATATCTATGATGAAATACCTATTGAATTAGTAAATTTCATTTCTTCACAATCGGAAGGCAGACTCAGTGATTATGATCTTTTAATACCGTCTGAGTATATTTTAGCTCAAATAAAACCGGGAGTTCTCGAAGAAGTCGGATTGTCAAAAATACTCCAAACCGCTGAAATTAGTAACGCTGACATTGGTATTAGTTCAAATTTCAAAATGCAGCAAATAAAAGAAATTGCAGAGGAGGTAAATCTTGATGCAGAGATTATCAAATGTGAAAAAGCATCGATTATATATTTAAAACCGCAGGATATGGAATTCAAAAATCCTGAAAAAACCGCTAAGATGTTTGAATGGTTTACAACAACAGATACCCCAGAATTCGAAAACGACATTAAAGTTTTTATAGAAACAAATGATTCTTTTATTGTGGCAAAGATAGGAATTGCATTTGAAACCACAATGGATTCTATTTTAGTTATCGGCTCAAAACCAGTAGATATTAATAAGGCTTTTGCTGCAATAGATTCAATTCATCGTGGGTTCTCACCACCTGAAAAAATTCCAATTTATGACAAAATAAGGTTAGAGGAACTTTCTGTATCTCATATGAAAAAAATGGAAAACATAAAGGATAGAAGCGGATTTTGGATTGACCTTCCAGGCAAAACTATTGCAGTTATTAGCGAACTAGCTACCGATGAAGATCACATAATTCACATAACAACCATAGGTGATA
>CAZLTJ010000006.1:0-38560 GCA_964562425.1 uncultured bacterium | reverse complement strand
CAGCTGGACTCATTTCTATATTTTTGCTGAAAATTTGAACGCATCGATAAACTCGGTTCCGGGGGGTATTTTGATATTTGAAGCCTCAACAGAAGATGAAATCGAAAAAGTGATTTCAGACACAGAAAAGTTATGTGAAATTTTTAAAAAGACCTAAATGATAGATATTCTTTAATAAATTATTTTCTTCATAATAATACTCACAACCATAAAATTTCTGTTATTCCCATTTATTATTAAAGAACAGCTGTTATTTGATAATGGATTCTTCAACAAACACCGAAAATATTTTTTTTGAGTAATCATTATCGATAGATTCAGGATGCCATTGTATCGAGAGCATAAACCTTTCTCCGTCAAGTTCTAATGCTTCAATTGCTTCATCTGGACCTATTGCAGATATTATAAGTCTATTGCTAATATTATTAACAATCTGATGGTGCGATGAATTAACAACAATTATTTGACAACCTAAGATATCAAAAAGCTTGCTTGGTTTTAAAATTTCAACTTTATGCCATGACCTCTTCCTTTTCTCACCATGCCTTCGATGCTCAATTTTTACAACTTGTTTTTTGCTTTTCCACATCTCTGCAATATCCTGATACAGATCCCCTCCGAGGATAACGTTTAAAACTTGATGCCCTCGGCAAACTCCTAAAACAGGTTTCTCAGTGTTTTCAATGAAATATTTACCAAAATGAAACTCAAAAAAATCCCGACGAAGACTCACGTCTTTTTCATAGGATGAAAGCTTTTTCCCGTAATATTCCGAAGAAATATCTCCTCCTCCACTCAATAATAGTCCGTCGATATTGTGTGCAATCTCACAGAATAGTTTTTCATTCGGATTTTCGATATTAGGTAGCAGAACTGGGATACCCCCTGCACTATATATCACATGAGAGTATTCGGACTTTGTTAAGTCGGTTGCGAGACCTCTCTTCGTCAAACCAGTAGAAGTAGTAATTCCAATTAATGGACTTCTTCTAATTCTAATGCTCCTTCTTTAACAATATTGATGCTAATAATGGCATCATTATTTCATGATGCCCAATAAAATAAAATCCTTTATTTCTCGAAGCGGCTGTGGGTCTTTTAACTATATTTTCATTGGGTCTATATTGAAATATCATATCAAAATATCCTACATAAAAATCATTAACAGAATAACCAAGATTTCTAACAGCAGAAATTGACTTTAAAAAAACCTCCGGCATAACAACTGCAGAACCCCATCCTAAAAGGACTCCGTTCTCTAAACCTGAAACAAAACTACAAAAGCGTCTGAAATCCCGCATGGCTGTTATCCCGATTGATGCGTCGTCTGCTGAGGGATGAATGTGATTTACCTCTGCGCCAGGAATTGTATGAAGAGTAATTGGCACACCTTGGATAAAAAGACTGCATAATATAGATTTTTTTGCATAAGGAGGATTTTCCGCAATGAGAGCTCGGGCAATCGACTCTCCATAACCATAACCCAATTGGGAACCTTTGAATATTGCTTTGTTGATGAAATCAGCAGTTTCTCTTGTGGTTCCAAAATTTCCTTTTTCAAGCTCGGAGCTAACACATTCAGAGGTTTTTCCAAATAATGCAATTTCAACATCGTGAATCCCCAGCGCACCATTTGCCGCAAATGAAGTGATAAAACCATTCTCAGCCAATTGAATGATTATAGGAGCTAACCCTAACTTTATAACATGAGCACCAGACAGCCAGAGCAATTCCTTTTTTTCCTCTTTAGCTTCATTTATGGCTTTAACAAGTCTTTTCAAGTTCTTCGAGGCTAAACAATCCGGCATTGAATGTAGCTGGTCGAAACAGTTTTTATCCACTACAATTGGTTTTGAGAAATTTTCGACACTCTCTTTGCTTTTTCTTTCGCTAATGGAAATAGTTCTCAGATTAGCAAATGAAATCTCTTCGTATTTAGGAAATTTTTCATCCATTTATGAAAATCTCGGAGCAAATAGTTTTCTAATCTTAAAAATTTGTAATATAAGAACTGCAAAAATTGCATTGTAAAGTGCAGATGGAAGCACAAATCTCCACAACCCATATAGAATAGCGACATGGTATGAGCTAAGAGAAAGATAGATCGCTCTATCTATAAATCCTGCAACAAAAACTATAAATCCTATAAAAAAAGGATGATTAATATTAAGCTTACCCCGCATCATTGAAATGAAAAGTGCAGCAGTAGCTCTTGCAACCATCCCGGCTCCCATCCATTGAGGATTAAGACAGTCTATAAGAAATCCAGAAAAAGCACCCCATAATATCGTTCCCGGTCCCGAAGTACCTAAACCTACAAGGACAACCGCTAATAATCCCAAATCGATATCCCATCCCATAATTCTCAGCGGAGCAAGAAGAGAAGTTCCCGCATAAGCAGCGATGACAATTAAAATAAATCTAAAAATAAATTTTTTCATTTTATCTAAATTAAAACTCAAGTATAAATTCATTCATACTCAATATTCAAGAATATTTATTCAATATTAACTACGAACATTTATGGGATAATTCTTGTAAATCTACCCTTTCCTTTCTGAGCTTTTGTAGCCTGCTCAATAGAGGTTATAATAACTTCTTTACCACCATTTTCAATAAAATAAATTGAGGATTCAATTTTGGGACCCATTGAACCCGGTGGAAAATGGTTTTCTTTGTAATATTCCTTTGCCTCCGAAACAGTCATTTGAGAAAGATCGATCTGTTCAGGTTTACCAAAATTCAAAGATACTCTATCGATACTTGTAATAATCAATAATTTTTCAGCACCAATATCGAGCGCAAGTATCGCTGACGCTCTATCCTTATCTATGACTGCATCCACTGGTTCGAGAGAACCATCTCGATTTCTTATAACTGGGATTCCTCCACCTCCTGTGGAAATAATAATCATTCCTGCATTCATAAGTTCTTTTATTGCTTGTTTCTCAACTATTTCCTTAGGCCAAGGAGATGCAACAACTCTTCTCCAACCTCGACCTATATCCTCTCTCATTATCCAACCTTGCTCTCTAATGAGCTTTTCAGCTTCTTCATATGTATAAAATCGTCCAATAAATTTCGATGGATTATTAAATCCCGGATCGTTAGAATCAACAACAACTCTGGTGACAATAGTTGCCACTGGGTGATTAATATCCTTTGAATTAAGCGTATTACCAAGCGCTAATGCCAGAAGAACTCCTATTTCTCCCTGAGTAGTTGCGCCGCAAATTGATAATGGCATTGGAACGACCTCATGCTGTGAGAGCTCGACCCTTCGCAATGCATTACCAACTTGAGGACCGTTGCCATGAGTAACTGCAATCTGCCAATTTTCCTCAATTATTGGTGCTAATATAGCCATAGAACGCTTTGCTCTTTCTACCTGAACCTCAAAAGGATCGGTGCCTTTCATAGAAATAGCATTTCCGCCAAGAGCTACAACAATTTTTCTTCCCATGTCATCCAAAATCCTATCTTATTATGAATAACTTCTTTGAAGCAGTAAAATCTTTCCCAGAAAGCCTAACAAAGTAAAGGCCAGAATTTAAACAATTTCCATACATATCTTTACCAAACCATGTTATTGCATAATTTCCTTTCACCTTACCAATGATATCAATAATTCTACCCATATAATCTATTACCTCGATTATACCCTCATCCATGGAATATCCGCTAATAAAACATGATGAATTAAACGGATTAGGTGAAATGGAAATAGAAATTTCATCAGGTTTGGTGGTATTTCTGTGAGAAATCTTCAATCCCCTGTACGTATTAACAACTCCGGTTCTTCGAATATCATGCCTTGAATGCAACCACATAAATTGATTTTCTTCATACCCAGCATCAGTATCCCAGACATAAAGTTTCCCGTCATATGCTGCTGCAATAATTTCAGCTAAGCCATCGTTATCTATATCATCGATTGTGGGATATGCAACAATAGCCACGTCAGCTGTAAGCGGAAAACCTTGAGAAACTTTAGAGCCATCCATATTATAACCCCATAAAATCTTATCATTCGTAAGTAGAACTTCCACATCTTCAACATTGTCGTCTAAATTTCCAATTATTGGTCCTGCCCAATGAGTATTCCCAACTGGAATTGGAAATCCAGGATATTCTAAACCATTGTAAGTTATAACCCAAAGATTATTTTCACTTTGAATAAAAATTTCCTGCTTTTTATCCCTATCGATATCAAATAAAGAAGGCGACCTAATACCATCACCAAAACGTCCTCTTTCAAGGCAAGGAAATCCATCGAGAGTTGTTCCGTCTCCATCGATAGCAAAAATTCCTTTCCCTTCCACAAGTATCACAATTTCAAGATCTGTCGTATCATTGTCCAAATTCCCCATTACAACAGAACCTAATGGGTCTACTGGATTTGAAGGAGTTCCGTTTATTTTATAGGGGAAACTATGAACGCGAGACCCATCATGATTCCATGCGTAAACATATCCATTTCCTAAAGTATCAAGTCCACCACCTACGACAATTTCCGGTAAACCATCACCATCGATATCGCCTACTGCAGGTGCCGATGAACCTATTCCTTTCTGTGACATAAAAGTAGAATCTACTAGATAAGTTGATCCAATATACGGCATTCCGTAACAATTTACTATATGAAGCTTTCGAATTTGATCTAACAGTATGATTTCAAGAGTGTTATCGTCATTAAGATCTTCTAAAACAAAAGAAGCTAATATCCCAGCACCTAAACTCACAGGAAATCCAGGTTTTGGTATTCCATAAGGATCGAGAGCCCAAAGCAAACCCGGATGATCTCTTATTGCTACAATAATTTCAATCACTCCATCATTATCGATATCTGCTGCGGCAGGTGGTGCCCAAAAACCATCTCTCAATCGAACATCGACGGACAGAATCGGATCAACCCCTGATGTAGAATCAACTAACTCCTTGCCGTTACATCGATAAGCAACCAAATTTCCCTCAGCATCTGCAACGTAGATCTCTTTCAAATTGTCTCCATCGATATCGACAGTCATTGGCGCAGAAAGAACCCATGCTCCCACAGGAAGGTCTACCGGAAAACCTTCTGCCAATTGGAATGAATGCTCTCCTGAAACTATTAATGATGGTGGTCCACAAATCCCGTTTGAATCCACTGCTATAACACGATACTTATATTTCTTGTTTTCTATATTTCTATCAACAAAAAAAGAGTTATGTATAGGAAAATCATTTAAATATTCGAAATCTAATGTATCTTCCCTACGCAGAACGAAATAACCTTTCGAAGCAACAACAGGTTCCCAGTCAAGCCTTACATAATCTGTACTAGAAGTTAGTTTCAAGCCAGTAACAGTTTCAAATGAATAAATGCTATAATTATAAACGAAATCTGAATCCATATAACTAAGATGCATTGTGAAAGGAAACATATAAAAGCTTGGCAGAATAGCATGAGTGATAATATCCGAAACACCTCTTGGTGCAATATTTATCACTATCGAATCTTCAAGAAAAGAATATCCAGGTCCACTTAATCTAACAATTACCTCTTTTGCGTCTGCAAATCCTCTGTTACCAAGTCTTATTGTTAAAATTCCGCTGTCACCTAATGATGGAATATTATTTTCATCACTCCAAAGACCAGCAACTAATTCAAAAGAGGGCGCATAAAGATTGAAATCAAAAGTATCCCTCGAACCACTTTTAAACTTGATTATTGCTTTTGTTTCCAAATCACCTGAAAAAAAAGAATCTACCTCGAAAATATTCGATTTAATTTCTACTGTATCCAATGCATCTACTACTAAGTATTCCTTGTTCTCCGAATCCGGAAATCCATCGACAGACATGAACACAGAGTCCATAGCAGTCGTAGTACTTAAATTCACGATTTTCCATAAAACCTGGGCAAATTCACCAATTTCGACAAGGTCATCAGAATCTCCAGAGATTTCATTAACTTCAAAATCCAAAACTCTCATTACATCATAATCTACAGGAACAACAGGGAGCTTCTCAGTCTTCCTTGGTAATGAATGAAGCGTAACTATTACCGAATCTTCAAATATATATGGCAAGGATATTTTCACAGAATCGCCAGTTATCCAAGTTCTTTCAATAACTCTTCTGTTTGAAGAAATTGTCAACAAAGTTCGATGAGTAAGAGGTGGAGTAATTACCGCTATTAGTGTATCGCTGGATGAGCGAATCTCCAAATTGAGTAAAATTAAAGTTTCATCTACGGCTTTAAATGGACTAACCGGTGTTAATGGTGAACCAACTAAGCCAACAATCGCCTTTTTATAATAATGATCACCCATTCTATATTGCCATTTATTGAGAATCTCTCCAGTCGTTGTCGATGAATCTTGAATGAAGGATTGCCAGAACATCATATCGATCACTCTCTGATATGTCCAAGCCTTGTTGGAATGAGCAAACATTGCTACTCCACCGCCGGATGGATTGTTTACCCATCTTCTGGAAATATTATCAGTATTAAAACCGTTAAGTTCGCAAGAAAAGCTACACATAACCGGATAATATTCATTGTCCATATCAACAATGTCCTTGATATGTAAGCCACCTTTCCCGGTGAGAGATCCTAATGATATGTATGTCTGATTGCCATGTTCGAAATGATTAATAGTGGCAAAACCAGTATCTATAAGAGCAATAAAATTTTCTGGAGAAATTTCATAATCACCACCTGTTATGCTTTTATTTGAATATAATTTAACAATATTTAAAAGCGTATCCAATCTAACTACTGATAAAATATAGTTTTTATAATCTGCTCCAAAATTATCGTCTCTATTCTCAATAGACCCACCTACAAAAAGGGATTTATTAAAGAATTCTACTGGATGATCGTACATATACTTTTGTTGCTTGTTTGAGAAAGCTATAATCTCAGTCGAATTCTTAACTTGAAGACGTGAATAATATATCTCTGGATAGAGATCATCCGCAGATAATTCACCAAATATATTATCGCCATTAGAATTAATTGACCCATCCAAACAGGCATAATAGAGATCACTTAAGCAATTATACCATACAAGAGAAGCTCCTCTCTCCCTTAAATATCTAATTGGAATAATTTCATAATCTCCAACAAGAAATAAAGCCCATATTCCCCAGTTTTCATATGCATTAATTATAAAATTTCTTAATCTTTCAGCATCATCTGAACCTTCATATGCAGATAATACATCTTCAATTGCAATATACCGTTGTGAAAATCCATTTCGTGTTTCATTAAGATAATCTCTAGCAGTTCCAATTAACGAATCTGAGGTAATAATCAAAACATCTGTTGGTTTATCGTCAGATCGTGGTGGGATATTAAAATCATCCGATCCAATTAATTCAAACATTGAAATAATCTCAGACTCTGGATAATCGAGCATCGAGACGCCGTAATTAAAATAACTACCAATTGTTTTCTCGCGAATATGTTCGGCGAAAGGTCTTAATTTTTTAGGTTTTCTGCACGATTGTCCTTCTCCAGTCTCTATTTCAAATTTGACATATGTGTGAATAATCAGACCTTCATTAAGATTAAAAATTGCAGGATAATAATTCACAAAAGCAACATTATATCCCATTGCACATCCGGAAGATACAAGTTCAATTACGTCGTGTTGAGGATAATTTATTTCGAAGGTATCTATTCTTCCTGTTCCATCAGGTACTGGAACTTCTGTGACGATCAACGGTGTTTTCAATAGTAAAAATTCAGTTTTTTTGTCAAGAATCTTTATCGATAAAGCCTTACATCCAGGGGGTAGTAAAATCCCTAATAAAGAATGTTCTATGTATGGTTGACCGGGTAAAGGCTCAAAACCATCTTTAAGCCATATAGAAAAGCAGTCCTTAGATTGAATAATTTTAGGGTCGAAATCCTCATAATTTACCTCGATCACAATAGGATTTGCATTTATGCAAATTGATACACATAGTATTATTCCTATACATAAAAGAAATCTCATACCCAACCTTTCATTTCATACTTAGCTAATATCTCAGAAGCAGACTTTAAAGGATCATGAACTTTATAAACCCATTCCTTGCCTTTATCACCCAGTTCCTGTCTTAATTGTTCCGATTCGATTAATTTTTCCAGAGCAACAGCCAAATGCGAAATATCGGCATTGACAAAAGGATGATCTCCCAAAAATTTTTCAAAATCGGGCATAAGTTCCACTACTGAAGGTATTCCCATTGCCATAGCCTCGAGAGAGCTTATACCGTATCCTAACTCCCCAACCTGATCGACAAATATATCTAAAGTCGACTTTTGTTGCAAGGATTCATGATAGCTCAATCCTTCAATTATTACAATTTCTACATTAGTATATTTATTTGATATGTATCCAAAAACTTTAAGAATCTCGATAGTTCCTTTTGAATTCCTATTCGTTGGTGAATGTCCAATTCTTATTTTACTTGAGATTCTTTGTCTTTGCGGCATCTCTTTTGCAAAAAAAGGAAAAAATAAAAAATTCGCTCGAGGATGTATCAAAGTATGGTCGAATTCAAAAGTAAAAACTAATTGAGATAAATCATCTATTTCTTTAATAACACCTCTTCTTCTTAAATCATCACCATAGAAAATCGTAACTAGTCGATTGGTTTTTTGGAGCCCTTGACGTATAAATTTCCCTGATCTAAGAAATCCTACTCCACCATCGAGTACTATAATATCATAATTGTTAAGTTCTTCTGGGAAACCTTTTCTCCTAATATAATGTTCCCAAATCCTATCCCTTATATTGAATAGTATTTTCCCCCATGGTTTCGGTGACCAAACTGGAGGGAAATCCTTACCTTCAAACCTTTTATTAACTAATTTATCACTGCTTTTAGTGATTCTCCTTAAGAATCTGTTAGCAAAACCACCATAGAAAGGAAGATTTAAAGATTCCTCTTGCGGATGTTCCCTTATAGGCTTGGAAATCGTTATTAAATCCGATTCCATTCCCAAAAGCCGTTCTGCTTTTACAAGTGAATAAGGAACTCCTGCAAAGTTCTCAGTAGCAATATGAAGAATTCTATTTCTCATAGTGCAAATCCAAAAATATTATGAAAATACTCCTCTTTCAGTAGAAATATTAAAACCGTTAATTTAAAATTATATCACTCTCCGGGTGTTTGCACCCTTGGTGTTCGTTTGGCAGGAAAATCAACAGTCATTCCAATTCGGTGTACATTATCGATAATCGAAGCAACGAATGCATAATCGAAGTTAATCAATCCGACTCTCAGACCTGCTCCAGCTGTAAAATCTGTCATATCGATGCCACTTCGAAGGTAAATCAAGTTCCAAAAAGAAATTTCCGTGCCTATATGCGGATCCGCACTTATTCCACCTGTTGCAAATAACGTTGCCTCTTCATACCCCTCAAATTTCATCTCAACATCACAGGCAATGTAAGCGTTTATTTTATCTCCCCATAACGGAACAGTATATCCACCTCCAATTCTCGCTGTGGGAAGTTTAGACTCGGTAAAATCTGTACTCCAAAATAAATGCATTCCTGTAAAATCTAAAATCGATAAACCCAGTCGCCAGTTATCCTTCACATATATTGCACCAATATCGGCACCAAAACCGTAATTTTTATACCCACCAATATTCTGCCTTAAAACTTTAATCGAGAAACCGATACTTAAATCGCTAATTTCCATGCCAACACTCATCCAACCTGCATAATCCGCTTCACCAACCAATTTGAAAGCTGTGGGATCCACAGGCTCTAAGGGATCCCAAATGCCATTGCCTTCACCCAGATCACCTGTACCGGGTATTCCATCTTGACCGTAATCGTAAAATCCATCTTCATCCGTAAATGGAATAGCATCTGTTGCAAGCCTTAGGACAGCAGCACCCATATCTATTTTTCCTATTTCCCATCTGGATGCAAGAGCATCGAGAGTGTACATCTGCTCGTAGAGAAGTGCATGCATAATGTAAATCTGAGGAGTTTTAATTCCTGTTAGTGATGCGGGATTCCACCAGATTGCTGAAGGATCATCCTTTATACCAATTAACGTTCCTCCCATTCCCGCAGCTCTAACACTTGTTCCGATTTCCATAAACTCAGCTACATATTTCCCACACCAAGCATTCGAAACAAACATAATAATCACTAAAACCATTGAGAATTTTGACATTTCAATCCCTATTCATATCGAATCTCACATACTGGAGTTAATTTCAACAAAATAATCATATTCTTTTATCATTCAACAAATTTGTGATGAAATCGGTATAACTACTTATATATTTATCAAATGAGAAGTTTTTCTCAACACGGTTTCTTGCTGCAATGCCAATCTTTTTTCTCAACTCTACATTTCTTACATGTTCAGAAACAATTAGAGCATCCGTTTCGATATCTTTAAAGTCTATAAAAAAACAATTTTCTTCATGATTAATTATTTCTCTTAGCACTGGAATATCTCTTGCTACTACCGGTAACCCAGAAGCCATTGCCTCAACAACAGCATGTCCGAAAGTCTCAGAGCAAGAAGAACTGATGAATATATCAGATGCCCAGTATACACGAGTCAAATCACGAATATAACCTGTAAAAACAGTATTTGCAGAAATACCTAATTGGTTTGCCTTAAGTTTAAGATTCTTCATTTCCGGTCCATCACCAACAATTAAGAATTTTATTGTTTTGGTTATGTTGCTTAATTTTGCAAATAGCATAAGAGCTTCATCTATAGCCTTAACTTTTACAAATCTTCCAATAACGCTTAAAACAACTTCATCATCTTTAATCCCAAAGCTTTCTCTCGAATTACGTATCTCAGATTTTGCTGGAATTCTGAATCTTTCTGTATCTACGCCCAAATGTATAACATTGAACTTTTTTGATCGAATTTTATGATATTTTTCGAAAAAATCTATGACTACAACTGAGTTTACTAATGCAACATCGATTATTCGGAAAAGTATTCTGAATACGAGATTTGCAAGAAACTTCCTTCGAAATTTATCCAGTGAATGGTTGTTATAAACTATATACTGTACACCTGTTTTTTTAGCAGCTAAAGCAGGAATAAGATCCAAAACACCGCTATGAAGTATTACAATATCAGGTCTGTATTCTTTTATCAATTTTGTAATCCGAGGAATTCGAAGGAAAAAGAATGGATATTTAAGCAAGTTACCCCTTATCCCACCCACAGTTGCGACATAATAATTCATTTTCCTAAATTCGCTTCCAAGTTCACCCTCAGAATCCAGATTAATCAGACCAAAATCGAATTGCTCCGAAACAGCTTTTACTGTCTCCAAAAGCCACGCTTGAGTTCCACCAAATCCATGTCCTGTATGAATATGAAGAATTCTTGGTTTCAAGATGTATTGCTCCCGAAATCAAACTGCATTTCATATAGTTCTCGATATTTAGGACATATGTTAAGTAGTTCGTTATGAGTTCCCTCGCATATTTTCTTTCCCTTATCGATAACAATAATCGAATCTGAACGTTGAACAGTCGACAGTCGGTGAGCAATAACTAATACTGTACGTCCTTGTACAAGATTATCTATGGCATTTTGGACAAGTCTTTCGGAATGCGAGTCTAAGGAGCTTGTAGCCTCATCTAATATTAATACTCTTGGATTCCTGTAAATTGCTCTTGCAATCGCGATTCTCTGTCTCTCTCCTCCTGATAATCTAATTCCTCTATCCCCCACTTCAGTATTAAAACCATCGGGCATCTTCTCAATAAAATCCAGCGCATAAGCAGACTTTGCAGCATCGTATACGCGCGTTAGATCTGGATTGTCGTCTCCATAAGCGATATTCGTCGTTATTGTATCATTGAAAAGTATTACCTCCTGACTAACAATACCCAAAATCGATCTCCACGAATCTTTATTAATATCCTTAAGATCGTTACCATCGACTCGAACACTTCCATCCTGTGGAATATAAAACCGAGCTAAAAGGTCGGCTGTGGTAGATTTACCTGCACCAGAATAACCAACCAAAGCAACAACATCACCCGCTGGAATTCTAAAACTAAAATTTTTTAGAGCATAATCCTCAGAACCATCATACTTGAAGCTTACATTTTCAAATGAAATTTCCTTTTTAATATCAGAAACCATCAAATGACCGATAGGTGGCGATGTTCTCCATTTAAGATCGAGCAACCAATATACTCTTTCTGCAGCTCCAAGCCCTTCCTGAACTCTTGTTACTTTTGAGGAAAAGGATTTTATAGGCTGAATCATCATGAAAAGATAAGTTAAATATTGAAAAAACTGTTCAGCATTAAGACCGCTCCCAGCATACACTTTGATACCACCATACCATAACAATACAGCTGCAATAATACCACCAAGAATTTCATTGAATGGCATTGCTAAACGCCGCACGCGAAACATTTTCATTATATTTCTTAAATAACTATTTGCGAATTTGCTGAATTTTTTATTCTCATAAGTTTCAGCATTAAAACCCTTGACTACTCTAATGGCAGTCAGTCCCTCCTGTAATACCGAAGACACCTGTGCCATTTTTGCTTGCGTTCTAGCTCCATATCGACGAAGAATTTTACCGATTACTGACATGAAGAAAATAATTACAGGAACTACAAGAGTCACCTTAAGAGTCATTTTATAATCTATCGTCATCATAATAAAATAATATCCACAGAGTTTTAATGGATCTCTTATTAAATCTGCTATTGTTACACCAATTGATTCTTGCATCATTTGAACATCGCTTATCACTCTCGAAATCAATTCACCTGACTTGGTTTTATGAAAAAAGCCAAGCGGCATACTCATAATTTTAGCAAATAATTTCTTTCTAATATCGTTTGTAACATTCTGAAGAAGTTGAAGTGCGGCAATAGTTTGAATATAATGGAAAGTCGTATTCAAAAAAACAATTACTAGCAATACCAATATCAACCTTTGAAGAGTTGCGTAAAAAGAATTTCCATATAGTACCGGTACAATAGAAGTCCATATCCTATCGCTTATAGAAGCCAATCCTGAATATTGACTTAGCTGGGATGTTATTGTTGCAGCCTTTGGATCGAAAAGCGAACCTAAAACCGGTCTTACCATATAAATCATTGCAACATCACAAATCGTATATACAATCATCGCGATGACTGTGAAAACTAGAAGATACCACCACTTGAAAGTGTGCTTGAATATCCTACACCACAATTTCATCGAACTTATTGGTACATATGTGGTTTTTTTTAATTCTCTTTTCATTTAGCAAATATAATGCTTAAGATGCCAATTAAAAGGCAATATATTCCAAAAATCCATAGCTTTCCACTTCGAACTATTGGAACTAATACTGTTAATGAGACATAACCCACAATAGCAGAAATGATAATTCCAATAGAATAAACAGAGTAAAAATTTGAAGTTCCGGATACAACTTCAAAAATCTTAATTACAGTTACACCAATTATCGCAGGAACCGCAAGAAGAAATGAAAATTCTGTAGCATCCTCACCAGATGCACCGAGCCATAATGCTGCTACAATAGTTATACCACTCCGTGATATTCCCGGCAACATAGCAAAAACCTGAGCAAAACCGATTATGAAACTGTTAACGAAATTCCATTTGAAATTAATATTTCTTTTGGTTAGATGCGTTGAAAAAAGAATTAAAGATGTGATGATAAGCATTGCTGCTGCAAAATATGCATTTTGAAAAATGGATTCCAAAGTTGCTCTAAACATCATGCCGACAACTGTTGCAGGTATAGTTGCTAATAATAGAAATAAGCCTAGACGACCACCATTCGATTTGAATCGTAAATTAACTAAATCCATGAAAATCTCTGCAATTGCCTCTCTATAATAGAGCAACACTGCAAACAAAGTACCAGTATGCAAAAAAACTTCTAAGGTCGCATCTGGTTTCGAAGTCATGAAAAAGGATTCAATAATGACTAAATGACCTGAACTGGAAATAGGCAGGAACTCCGTCAAGCCCTGTATTATCGAAAGAAATATTATACTCGATGTATTCATACTTGCTTATTGTTTTGAATCAATATGGAGATATAGCAGATGAGGTCAATATATTTCACTTGACTTTATCGAACTTAAAATCAAATCTTATTGCTTCAATTGCATAAAGGAAGGACGCTGAGTATGAAAGTTTATGTGAAAGACAGTCTCCCATGGGATGAGAGTATGCTAATTTTCCATTCTTTAGGCTATTTGAATATCCCTGCACTGAATATTGTTTCACCGAAAAAACAATTTGTTAGTGTCGGTTACTTTCAAGACCCAAAGCAAGAACTTAATATGGAATACATTAAAGAAATCGATCTCCCAATTTTCAGACGGGAAATTGGTGGCGGTACAACTCTCCTCGATTACAATCAAATTTTCTACCAAGTGATTTTACCAAAAGGACATACACTTCTCAAAGGTACTTTGGAACAGATATACAAAAAACTCTCTGAACCACCAATCGAAGTTTATCGCATGCTCGGGATAGAAACTAAGTTCAAACCGATCAATGATATAATAACTTTGTCTAATAAGAAAATTGCTGGTGAAGTCGCTGTTTATATCGGCGAATCCTTTGTATTTGTGGAAAGTATTATACTCGATTTCGATTTCGATAATATGGTCAAAGTATTTAAAGTTCCTGATGAGAAGTTCAGAGACAAGATATACAAAGGTCTGAAAGAAAATATGTCCACTGTAAAACGAGAACTTGGTCTTTCAAAAGAGGAAATTAAAGCCTTAAGACCTAAAGTTCAGGAGATGCTTATACAATCATTCGAGAAGCTCTTTGGTGAAAAATTAGAACCCGCATCCGAAGATGAAATACTAAGAACAAAGACCAAGGAACTCAAACTCAAGATGTGTAACGATGAATTCATATTCCAAAGAAACAAACAAAGTAAACAAAAACTCAGAATAAGATCTGGTCTAGACGTTAGATACGGAATGTATAAAGCTCCTGGTGGCTTAATTAGAGCAATGAGTATTTGGGAGGAAGGAGCTAAAATTCATGATATGTCTCTTACAGGCGATTTTACGCTTATACCACATACTTCTCTGGAGGACTTAGAAGAAATACTCCGTGGGGCTCCAAAAAACGAAGAGGAAATTACAAATAGAATTAAAGATATTTTTTTCTCAAAGGATATTCAAGCTCCGGGAATTGCACCCGAAGACATCACACAAGCAATTTTTTCATGGAGTAAATAATTTGCAATTATTTATAACTCATGCAAATAATATTAATTACAGAATGAAATTGCTTACTGTGAAATATTAACTTATTATTGCCAAAAGAACTTCACAAAGGATAGCAAATGTTCAGAGTTCTATTACGAATCGGCAACTTTCAGCTTTACACATGGGGTGTAATGGTCGCAATAGGATTCGCTGCAGGTTTATTTGTAGCATCCAAAAGAGCAAAAAAATTCGGGGTCAAACCAGACACAATCGTTGATCTTGGTGTATTCTTAATTCTCGCATCATTAATTGGTTCCAGATTTTGGTACGTAATAACCCACATTAGCGAATTCAGCAATAATTACTGGAACATAATAAATCCATTTCAGAACGGTAAAATTGGGATATCTGGAATGGCTATGGTTGGCGGTGTGATCTTTGGTATTACTACTGTATTAATTTTCTGTGCTATTAAAAAAATTAACTTCCTTAAATTCATAGATATAATTGCACCATCTTTTTTACTCGGAATGTTCCTCGGACGTATTGGATGTTTTCTCAACGGTTGTTGTTTCGGACACGAATGCAACTGCTTTTGGGGAATATCTTATCCATCTAACAGCCCTGCTGGATATGTATTTTCCGGTATACCTATTCACCCAACACAGCTTTATGAACTTCTACTTAATTTATTTTTCTTCATCTTTGTAATTCATTGGGAACCAAAAGGAAGGAAATTCTATGGCAATACATTCTGGATGACATTCTTCCTATATGGATTAGGTCGAGCATTTGTAGATTATTTCAGATACTACGAACCTCATGAAATAGCATTTAATTATCTCGGTGGAAATATCTCGATTCACGGGCTTTTCGTTCTTATCTTTTCCTGCATAGCTTTGATTTTCATGGTATTTAAAATTGGAAAGTCTATTCAACCAACAATGTCCAAGAATGAAAAATCTTCGTAATATTTTCAAGGAAACCTTAGTTTGCATTTCAGATCTTATTTATCCTCCATCCTGTGCAATTTGTGGGAAGCCATCAGATGAAGCAGTATGTACTGAATGCGCAACTAATCTCACCAAGATTTCTTATTCCTATTGTCCAAATTGTGGATATAAATTGAAGGATGATGATTTTTTCTGTCCAATGCATAGAGAATCTCCTTTGCTTTTTGTAAGACCCGCAGCACCATTCAACCAGGTCTATAGAAAGTTAATTCATGAATTAAAATTCTATGGAGGTGTTGACATCGCAAATTTCTTTGGGATTATACTTGGCAAAATAATTAAGGATGAAAAAATATTTGCAGATTACAACGTAATCCTTCCAGTACCACTTCATTCTCGAAGATTGAAGGAAAGATCGTACAATCAATCTGAAATTCTAGCAAAAATTGCATCCACTATTTCCGAAAGGGAATTTCTTAACGATTGTGTATTAAGAATCCGAGAAACCGAAGCACAGACGAAACTTGGTGTTAAGGAGAGAGTTGAAAATGTTCGAGGAGCTTTCGATATCGTAAATTCCGATAGAATAAATGGCAAATCCATTATTATTATCGATGATGTAGTAACAACCGGTGCTACAACAAACGAGATCGCAAGAATCTTGAAAAAAAATGGTGCAAAGTACATTTGTGTGGTTTGCATCGCTCATCCTATCACGGAAGATTCCTTAAAATACAAGATATAATTATTTTTTTTTATTCAGTATGTGAGTTTGCCTCAAGCCTGCAAAAAATAATCTGTCAAATCTTAGCTTTAGAATTTATCTTGCATCAAAAGAAAATAAACTTAAGAGTTAAATTAGACGTGAATATCCCATTATAAGCAATGGCTAAAACAATATACATAATATTATTAATCTCTTTATTGGTGTTTGCATATGAGCCAGGATGGATCAAATTGGAAACCGATTCGGATGATTCAACAGTATCTATAAACTTAATAAATTCAAATACCGATTACATAGAAATACTTTACCAAATTCCGGGTTTTGAGATAGATACTTTATCAGAAAATCAAACTTCATTTTATAGAATTAGCATAAAAGATATATTTGCTTCAACAGATTCTGTGGGGCTCCCCGAGTTACCATTAATAATTAATCACATCGCAATTCCAGAATGTGATTCTTTCATTGTTACTGTGGATTATGAAATTAGTAAAACGTTCCACAATATTTTAATTTATCCTGTTCCTAAATTCATCAGAGATTCAATAGGCTACCATTATGAATTCGCAATGGATACGAACTATTATATGAGTCAGGATACCCTTTATCCTTCCATTAATTTTAATACATCGATTGGTTACATAAGAGGGCAAAGAGTTTTAGAATTTACATTAACTCCTTTTCGTTATAATGCCTATGATAGTATATTAACTGTCCATTCATTTATAAGTATAAAAATTAATTGTTACGGCTCATCCTCTGAAGTTTGCACAGATGCTGGACCTATGTCAAATATCTGCCGCTCTTTCCTCCTAAATTCTGAGCATATGCCAGCATTCGTTGCACCTTTCCATCCAGAAAGCACTGGTGGTTCATATGACACTGTAAGTTCTATTACAGCTTTATTTTCTATAGACACATGCGATTACTTAATAATCGTTGCAGATACATTCTGGGGTAAAAGCTGGATTGACACAATTGGAAATCACAGAAAAAATTTGAATCAATTTAAGGTTTTAGCGATACCCTATAAAGCTATTCACGATCATTATTCCTCATTGGGTGAAGAATGGGAAAAACTTAAAATGTGCATAAGAGATGTTTACGATTCTTGCTATGCTCCTTCTTTCTCTGATGGCAAATTAGGATTTGTGCTGCTCATTGGTGATGCTAACGACAATATTAGACGCACAAACTACCTTATTCCTGAGTATAATCCAGATAGCACTTTTGACAGCCATTATGGATTTTGGATGGATAAAGCAGGTTCTGATATGGAATACGGCGATATTGATAGTTGCTCCGATAATTTGCCTGATATATATGTGGGTCGTTTCCCTGTGGGTAATACAACACAGCTTAGGAATATTGTAAAGAAAACTAAATCGTATGAAAATGCTATTCCAAATTCCCTTCCACCCGACACTGCTGCTTATTTTCAAGTACTCTGTGTATCTGGTATGTGTGGAGAAGGTGTAACATACGATGCAAGAGATGAAGCTAAAATGTGGAGTTTTGCAAATCAATTCCCTATTGAGCCTGTTAATTTTACAGATTATTATCTAGTTAGTGAAGACAAACCACCAACTTTATCTTGGGATAATGTGATCCTTGTAGACACTTTTAGCTCAGACACTGCTGAAGCCAGGCTCACAGGTGAAAGCATCGTAAATCAAATTAACAACGGTAGATTCTGGGTAATTCATTATAACCATGGTTGGGCAGGCGCATGGGGCTGGGGACAATTCGATAAAGAAGACATTGATGATATTTCTGAAGGAGTCAATTCGTTTTATATCGTCCATAGTTGCTATACTGGGGAATTTTGGCACAAAGATTTTGATTGCATAGGTGAAGAACTCACTAATGCTGCGAACAAAGGTGCAATTGGATACATTGGCGCAGCTCGTACAAGCACAAAAGGCGACATAATGATTAAAAATATGTTTAAAAATTACTATTCACTTGCTGGCGAAATTTGTGCTGCAAAATATATCGATAAAAGCGAATATACTCTTTTGGGTGATCCGGCTCTAAAAATTATTCCTTCATTTGGTCTTCCAAATCTCACAGTAGGCAAAATAAAAACGACTTCAACACTGTTCTATAAGGGATGCACCTTAGAAGTCAGCATTTCAAATCTATCTGAAGTAGCAGTTGAAAGTTCCTTTGTTTTTAAGACAATATTATATTCTTTCTGTGACAGCTATGTTACCTATGACACATTGCCTTTTCTGGGAGCTTATCCTGATACTGCAGTTTTTTTCATTACTCGAAATGATCCTCACCCATTATATAACAGATTCAATGTCGAGGTTGATATTTATAGCGATATCAATGAATGGAACGAAAGCGATAATATTCTAGATTCAAGTTACTCAATTATGTTCTTTCCCGATTCTTTCTTTAATTTGCCAAAGCTAAACTTATGCAGCGGTGATCCACAAGACATCACTGATTATACTTTCTGCGAAAAGTTAACTTGGATTTTTAGTTCAGATTCGATAAAATTAACGTATTTTGACAACTCAACTCAATCATATAATTTTCACAGTTGCAGCACATGGTCACCTGAGAAATTTATGGGATTTTGGTTCTATCATGATAGTCTAAGCTGGATAAATAGCGAACTTAGAATAAATTTTTTCAATCCTGAATCGATTCCAGACACCACAATTACATTTCTTCAAGGCTGGAATTTATTCGGACCTTGGGATATTCCAATTCCTTCTTCATATTTCCATTCGGACACACATTTAAATCTAACAATATGGGATTGGGATAGGATTAATTCAAAATATATTAGAGCAGATAATTATCTCGAACCTTCAAGAGGATATTGGCTCTTTGCTCATGAGAGCACTGCAATCCACATAAATTGTGACATCTTTCATGCATGTACAACAGACACTCTTTTCTTTCCACAATATGCATGCACTTTAACAGCGATCGATGCCTTGGATGATACCATTTCTGTTTTGATTTTTGGAATGGATACGGTGGCATTAAACACTTTGGACAGGAAATTCGATATTCCTTATCCTCCTTTCCCACCTACTTTCGATCCGGAAAAAGATAAAACTGTTTTGATTGACAATTTCGGTCCAACTGATGTTAGACTTATCGTCGATGTAAAGCAACTCACTGAAGGTCAAGTTCATGCCCATAAAATTAAAGTATTAGGGAATGACACAGTTTCCCTTATTGCAAATTTTCCCTCGAGTTTAGTCGGCTTTATACAAAAGGGAAATTGTTGCTGGAACCTTATTAATAATGGTACAATCAAACTTACTCCCGGAAATTATTTAATTAGACTTTGGAGAGAGACTTATATGCATAACATCAACATCGATGCAGCATTACTTGGCTGTGACAGTATGATACCTTTCCCTCAAGTTAATGAAGACATACCTTTAGACAATACAAACGCTCGATAGACTTATTTTTCCACTTATCCTTAACCGTTTACATTCGAAATAGCCAAAGCATGTAAACTATATAATAGTTCAAATGCAGATTAAGCTTGATTAGACCCGAATCTTTACGCTCGGGCTTAAAGTAATCTTATCTAAAAAAGGATTAGCCTATTTTTCGTAATATAGACGGAATTTCGTAATCTTCAGGTGCAAAATCCATTAGTCCTGGCAATTTAATTTTTTCTACTTCTTCAAAATCAGAATCAACTTCTGTTTCAATATCATCGATCTCTTTTTCCAAATCATCCTTCGTAAACTCAGATTCTGGCACAAAATTTGGGTTTCGGGTAGTATATAATTTATTCTTAGGTGCATCGTTATAACCTATATTGGTTTCTTCAGTTGAATTATCACCTTCCACATAATCGAAGCTTCTTGAAAACCTCTGAGCTGCAGTTACTGGTGCTCTCAAACGGCGGTTTCTCTGATTCTGCTGGAATCCTGCGGCGATTACTGTAATTCGAACCTCATCCTGCTTATCATCGTCAACAACGACACCAAAAATTATGTTTGCCTCTGGACCAGCCTGTTCAGCAATTAAATTTGCTGCATCTGATGCCTCAGCAAGACTCAACGATAAATCCCCTGAAACGTTTATTAATACACCCTTTGAACCGGTTATATTAAGATTCTCAAGAAGAGGACTGGAAATTGCATTCTTGGCTGCTTCAATAGCACGATTCTCTCCAGATGCAAATCCTGTACCTATTAGAGCATCTCCGCCCATTCCTTCAAGGACTGTTCTTACATCAGCGAAATCGAGGTTAATCATTCCCGGTTTGGTTATAAGTTCTGAGATTCCTTGGGTTGCATGAAACAGAACTTCATCTGCCATAGCAAATGCTTTCAATATTGGTGTATCCCTATCCACAAGACTTAACAATCTCTCATTAGGAATAACTATCAGCGTATCAACGATGCTTTTAAGCTCTTCGATCCCTTTTTCTGCATTCAGTTGTCTACTTTTTGCTTCAAACTTAAAAGGTTTTGTTACAACAGCTACTGTAAGAATTCCAATTTCTCTGGATAGTTTAGCAAGTACTGGAGCTGCACCTGTTCCTGTACCTCCTCCCATTCCTGCTGTAACAAATAACATATCCGTTTCTTCAAGAAATGATTTTAATTGATCCTTATTCTCCTCTGCTGCTTTCTTTCCAATTTCTGGGTCTCCCCCAGCACCAAGACCTCTTGTCATCTTTGAACCTATATGAACTTTCATAGGTGCAGCACATCGATCCAGAGCCTGAAGATCGGTATTAACTGCGAAGAAATCCACACCATATAGCCCAGATTCGATCATTCTAGTTACGGCATTGCCTCCAGCGCCGCCGACACCAAAAACTTTTAACCGAGCTACTTTTCTTACATCGAAGTCCTCTGGAGCTAATTCAAAAGACATGACTCCCTCCTTGTTACTTTTATAAGATTTTTCCAATTCATTATTTTCGCATTTACTGTCTTTTTCACCGGCAATTGCTTATTGCTCATCTTTTCTCCTTTATTTTTTCAATTCATATATTTCCAAGTATCCAATCTTTCAAAGTTTCCCATAAATGCGGAGACTTATTGCATTCAGGTTCTAAGGAATTCACATATCCTTTTCTTATTCCAACAAGTTTTGTTGCACCCATTAATGTCGATAATGTTGCAGGCTTATATAAATTTGATGAAATATGTTCCGATTCTATAACAGGTAAGTTTACAGGAAGTTTAAAGATTCTTCCTGCTAATTTGTCGATATCGGATATTAGGGAGCAACCACCAGTTAAGACAATCCCAGCAGAAAACATCTCAGAATTTATTTCAATCCCTTTTGAGTTAATAAGTTTTTTTACTAAACTAAAAATTTCTTCTAATCGAGCTTCAATTATCGATACAAAATACTTATTGTCCAAAGTCGTGGGACCGTCTCCATTCCTTCTATCAATATTGATTTTCTCATACTCGTCGATATCCTCGGATATTGCTTTACCATATGTCACAACTATATTCTCAGCGACATCTGGAGAATAATTGAATAAGTATTTCAAGTCATTGGAAATATTATTCCCTGCAATAGGGATAACGCCCGAAAATATCGGCCGTCCTTTAGAATAGGCTATCACTTCTGTGCTCGACGCTCCAATATCCAAGACGATTATACCGCTTATTTTATCTTTTTCCTCGATAACTGCCTGAGCAGTGGCAAGAGGTCCTGCAATAAACTCCTCTAACTCATATCCTGCATTCCGCACAGTTGAGAAAATCTGTTCCAAATACGTCTTTTGAGTATGGAAAAGAAGAACTTCACTTTCAATCTCTTTTTGCAATGACTTAACAAATACCTCTGAGCCCGGAAGAACTCTTGCCTTGAGTTTTGGTAAGGCAAAATCAAAAACTTTATGATCTGCTGGAATTGATCGCTTATTAGCAAATTCTAAAATCTTTTGAATGTCTTCGAGCACAACACCCTTAGCATCATCTGAAGATATTTTGTAACCCTTAGTTAATGTAGATTCCACAATTATTCCACCAACAATTACATAAACACTCTTGATATTTTTGGCTGACAAACGATTAGCATCGCTGACAACCCTACCGATAGATTTTGAAAGTTTTTCGGCATTTTTAACAACACCCTTTTCGACACCCTTAATTGAACCAATAGATAATACATCTATAATAACGTTATTGTTCTCAATATTACATACTGCCGCAGCTAATTTTGATGATCCTATGTCGATTACTGTGAAATAATTATTTTTCATATCTCGCTCCGTGATGGAGATGAAGCCTCATTTTTATATCTGACTATTGCTTGATCCGTAAATCTGAAATCTATTTCTTCTACTCTTTCTCTTTCGCAACTGATATTGTCTAAAAGGAGTTCAAGTTTGTGGAAAATATCCCAGTTTCTTCCTAATCTTACTCTCAGTCCGTCATTTTGTAAAAACAGGATAATTGCACCCTCAGAAGGGGACATCACTTCAGAAATAATATCAAGAACGGAAGAATTATTTTCAGATAAGTAATTTAGGAACTCTAATGATCGAACAATCGATTCGTATTCTAACTTAGTCTGTTCTTTAATATTGCAACTTTCAATAGGTATAATCATAGGCTTATCGATTAGACCATCGAGTTCTGATTTTGGTAAAACTATTCCCTTAGATGTCAAGTACCAAATATCACCTACATTGAGAAGATATTTGCCAATTTCATCTTTAATGTAAATATCCAATCCATTTGGCCAGTGCATATTCACTTTAGCTTCCGCGATCCTGTTCTGAGCTACTATTTTTTTTCTCATTGCTATAAAGTCCATTAACAAAATATTTTGACCCGATTCGATATTAAGAATTCGCAATACTTCATCTCGATTAAGGTTCGTATTGCCAGAGATATTGATCTCATCGAGTTCGAAGAAAGAGCTGTTCAATGCCCAACACATTGCAAGAGCAACTGTTGTAAGGATTACAAGCATTATTTTAAGGTTTTTACACATCAAAATTTCCTATAAGTTTTATTTCCAATTCTAATTCGACATCGAATATCTTTTTTATTCTCTCTCTGATAATTTGTATTAATTCCCAAACATCTCTTGCGGAAGCTGCACCTTTATTTATTATGAAATTTGAATGAACATTTGAAATTATTACATCTCCAATAGACGATCCTTTTAAATCAGCTTGTTCAATCAGGAATCCCGCATGAGAATTCCTGGGATTCTTGAAAATACATCCTGCACATTTTTCTCCGAGTGGCTGGGTTTGTTTTCGCATTTGGAAGTATTTTTCGATATTTGCCAATACTTCCTTTGATTTAGTGGGTTTAAAGAATAATGTTGCCGAGAGAATTATTTCGTGCTCGCAAAGCCTAAAATGTCGATACGAAATATTTAAATCCTTCTGTTTAACTGTCTTTATCCCATCGTATAGAGACCATGTTTCAACTTCTATCAGGTTATCATCAAACCAGACTTCATAAGCACCTGCGTTCATAATCACAGCTCCACCAATAGTACCCGGAATTCCCGCTAAAGGCTCATATCCTCCATAACCTTCATATGCTAAATGCGTTATAGCGTTTGATAGCAAAACTCCACACTCGAAATTCCATTTATCACCGTCAACTTTAAACATTCCTTTCGGACCTTCTCTGAGAACTAATACTATCCCATCGAATCCAGCATCTGAAACTAGAAGGTTGCTTCCTCGTCCAATAACTATCCACGGTCTCTTAACAGTTTTTATGAGTTCTAATGCATTAAGCAATTGCTTTCGATCTTCGGGGAATATCGCTAATGATGCAGGGCCACCTATTTCAAATGTCGTAAGCTTAGAAAGAGGATAATTTTCCTCGATTGCGCAAATTGTAGCAAATTTGTCTGTTATTTCGTGATATTTGTTCATTTCAGAAAAATGGATTAGTCTAATCCTTCTCCTTTCCTGTCTTTTCTTCTAAGAGTTCTATATATGCATCTGCAATTTTTCCCACATTCCCAGCACCTATCGTCAAAACAAGATCATTAGGCTCGGTTAAATTAATAAGCAGCTGAGGTATTTTTTGATTATCCGGTTCATAGAAAACATGACGATGACCATATTCCCTTGCAGCACTAGAAATCATCTCGCCTGTTATTCCTGGGATAGGTTCTTCCCTTGCTCCATAAATATCTGAAACCACAAGAATATCGCTGTCCAAAAATGATTTTCCGAAATCAAGATAAAAATCCCTTGTTCTGGTGTAGAGATGTGGTTGGAAAACAGTCACAATTCTTCTATTGTATGACATCTTTGCCGCTTTGAGAGTCGCAATTATCTCGGTGGGATGATGCCCAAAATCGTCGACAACAAGTATATTTCCAAATTCTCCCTTGATCTGAAATCTTCTAAATACTCCCCTAAATTCTCCTAATCCTCTCTGGATGTCTTTAAAATCAACACCCAGCTCGATGCTAACTGCAATTGCAGCCAATGAATTCTTTATATTGTGAAAACCTACCTGAGGCGTTTCGATACTTCCCAAGACCTGATCGTCAGCTACAACATCAAACGTAGTTATTCCTCCTTTAAAATTAACCTTACCCGCTCTGATATCGGCTTGAGTTGAGAAACCATATGTAAAAATTCTCCTTTCAATTTTAGAGAGCAATTTTTGAAGTATAGGCTCATCTATGCATAGAATTACTCTCCCGTAAAATGGAACTTTATTCATAAACTCCAAGAATGAGTTAACCAATTCATCCATATCAACATAGCAGTCCATATGTTCTCGCTCTACATTAGTTACAACTGCAATAGTAGGCGTTAAACGTAAGAATGACTTATCAAACTCATCAGCTTCGGCAACCAAAAATTCTCCAGTACCAAGCTGTGCACTAGTACCAAGGTTAACAACTCTTCCTCCTACAATAACAGTCGGATCTAACCCGGCTATTGTTAATATTTCCCCTATGATAGAAGTTGTCGTGCTCTTCCCATGAGTGCCAGAAACTGCAATACCATATTTTTGACGCATAAGTTCTGCAAGCATCTCAGCTCTTCGGATAACAGGAATTCCTCGCTCTTGAGCCGTGATTATTTCAGGATTGTCCGGATTTATTGCAGAGGAGATAACCAAAACATCTGCATTCCCAATATTTTCGGATTTGTGACCATAGAAAACTTTCACACCCAAAGATTCGAGATGTTTTGTTATGTCGGTCTTTCTCAAATCAGAACCTGTAAGACTATACCCCAGATTTACCAATATCTCTGCAATACCATTCATCCCGCTTCCTCCAATGCCCACAAAATGAAGAAGCTTAACTTTATGATACATATATCCGGAACTGGGAGTCATTTTTTCCTCTCGATAGTTTTTCCAAAATTCGACAAATTGTCGAATATTGATTTTGCAATTATTTGAGCAGCATCCGGTTTTGATAATTGCTTCATCCCCATCGACATTTCACTCAAACGCTTCTCGTTTGTTATTAGATCATCGATACTTGCATATAGAATCTCCGGTGTTAGATCGCTCTGCTCTATAATCATTGCAGCATCTCTTCTAGCAAAAACCTGTGCATTGGTTCTCTGTTCGTCGTGCTTTGCGTAAGGATAGGGAATGAGTATCGCTGGTAAACCCTCGCTTGCTAATTCAGCAAGTGTCAATGCTCCAGCTCTACATACAACCAAATCACTAGCATTATAGGCTGTGAACATATCATAAATAAAATCCGCAATTACGATTGGATAATTTTTATTGTCTAAGTACTTCTTTAACGGCTCATAATTGTTGCGACCACATTGCCATAACATTTGAGTATTCTTCGGTAAACCGAGCATATCAATCATTGCTATAAGATTATCATTAATTGCTTGAGAACCCTGACTTCCGCCGGTAACGAATACAGTTTTGATTGATGGGTCTAATCCAAGTCCAATCCTGCTGCTCTTTGTATCCACTGTTGTTTTTGATGAGAAAATTGGATTACCTGTAAATAACGTATTTCCCGATCGCCAAAGTTTTCCCTTGCACTCCTCGAAGCCTAGATAAATTTTTTCTGCAAAAAGGGAGCTTAATTTAGAAGCTAAACCAGGAGACGAATTCTGTTCTTGAATAAAAACTTTAATTTTTGTTAATTTTGCTGCTAAAACAACCGGTGCGCTTACATATCCTCCTGTACCAATAACGCAATCAGGCTTAAATTCTTTAATTATCGACTTTACCTCTAAAACTGATTCTCGTAATGGTTTCACAGACTTCAACCCGCTCCAAGGTCCCGCAGATATCATCCGAATATCATATCCTCTCCGTGGAATTACATCCTTTTCTAATCCTTTTTTTGTTCCAATAAAAAGGAATATCGCATCCTTGTCTATTTCCTCGATTGCTTGGGCTATGTTAACTGCAGGGAGGATATGCCCACCTGTACCTCCTCCTGCCATTAAATATCTCATGTTTGTTTCAAAAGTTTTAATTTATAATCGATTGGATCTCTCATTGTCATTGCTATATTCATCAATATTCCAATACAGAACATATGCACGAAAAGTTGCGAACCGCCAAAGCTCATGAAAGGTAATGGTATTCCAGTAGTTGGAATTAGATTGGTTACAACTGCAATGTTTATTGCACTGAAATAGAAAATTTCAGCAGTAATGCCAAAGGCAAGATAAGTTCCAAAATCATCGGGTGCTCTAACTGATATCCTAAGACCACGCCACACTATTATTCCTATAAGAACTAATACAAGCGACGCACCGATTAATCCAAGCTCACTGCAAACCATTGAAAATATAAACTCTGTATGTGCTTCAGGGAGAAAGGAAAGTTTTTGAAGGCTTTTCCCCAAACCTACTCCAAGAACACCTCCACTACCAATAGTAATTAGAGATTGTCTTATTTGATATGATTCGTCATACGGATCTGTGGGATTAGCAAAACCAAGAATTCTCTGCTGAGCATAGGGTAATGCGATAATTACGATAACAATCACAGTCATAAAAATCATTAGCATAATTACTGCATATCTTGCCGGTATTCTTCCTAATATAAATATCGATCCAACAACGAGACTTAAACCAACAACCATCCCGATATTAGGTTGTAAAAGTATCAATAGTAATATCGCTGCAATAGGAAGAATCAATGGAAGAACGCCATCCTTAAAATTAGTCCATTTAAAATTCTTTAAGGACAATTTCGATGCGATAAATACAATAAGAGCAAACTTAGCAAATTCAGAAGGCTGAATCGATGCTATTCCGAATATTTGTATCCATCGTTGTGCACCCTTCACTGCATCTTGTCCTGCAAGAATTGGGATTAAAGTAAATACAAGTAATACCCCCACTCCAATCAAAAGGTAATTTGAATATGTTTCCCATCTTTTATAATTAATCAATAAACCAAATGCCAAAGCAACAATACTTAGTAGAACCCTTAGAATTTGTTTTTTGAAAACAAAATCCATATCATTATACTTGAAGTAGCTGACAATAGATGATGCACTATAGATCATTATCGTTCCTAATAGAACTAGAATAATTGTTGCCAATAATAGTTTTGGATCAATTGACAATATTACTGTTTGACCGCTATGATATATTTTACATGTTCTTTGAATACTTTACCTCTATGTTCAAAATTTTTAAAAACATCGAAACTTGCACAACCCGGAGATAGCATTACAATATCTCCGCTTTCGGCGATAGATACTGCATATTGAACCGCATTTTTAAAATCATTGATTGTAATTTGAGAAGGTACTGTATTACCTAATTGCTTAGATAACTTCTCTGCTGTTTCACCTGTGAAAACAACAGACTTAACCTTCTCGGCAAAAATCACTCTAAGACCAGAAAAATCCATACCCTTATCATATCCACCAGCGATAAGAATTATTGGTCTTGAGAATGACAAAAGTGCAAAACGAAGAGAATCAGGATTAGTAGCTTTTGAATCATTAACGAATAATATATTATTCCATTCAAGAAAATTCTCAAGCCTATGTTCCAACCCCTTGAATTTGGCAAGAGCTTCAGCCACAAATTTCACAGGCAGACCAAATGGAATTGTTGTTGCCACTGCTGCTAAGGCGTTAGACAAATTGTGTGGTCCCGGAATTCCGATATTATTTACTGTAATAACCTTCTCATTGTTGCGATAAATATTTCCATCGGAAACAAATGCTCCCGGTGTTTTATGATGTTTCGTAGAAAAATACAGTTTTTTACTTTTTAAGTGCTCGGTCCGAGATTTAACGTAATCCAAATCGAAATTTAAAACACTGTAATCGCTAACTCTTTGCATGTCGAAAATTTCCAATTTTGCATTATAATAATCCTCAACTGTTGGATATCTATCCAAATGATCAGGTGTTAGATTTAGTAGAATTGCCACATAAGGGTTAAAATTTTTCATGGTTTCGAGTTGAAAACTTGATATCTCGAGTACAGTGACCGTTTCCGTATTTGTTTGTTCTACAATTGTCGAGTAAGGAAGTCCTACATTACCAGCCAGAAAAGTCTTCAACCCACTATCTTCAAACATTTTTGCAATTAATGTGGCTGTGGTGCTCTTTCCGTTTGAACCAGTTACAGCCACAATTCTTCCCTTCTCGAGCAAGAATGCGAATTCAACTTCACCTATAATAGTAATATTGACCATTTTGGCTTTTTCCAAGATTGGTATATCAAGTGGCACACCCGGGCTTAAAACTATTTCATCCGACTGAAGAATTCGATCCGAATTTTTACCCAATTCAACATCGATGCCTAATTTTTTTAAACTACTGGCTATAATTCTCAATTCGGTGTTATCAGCATAGTCGGAAACAAAAACACTGTATCCCTGCTTTTGCGCAAGTTTTGCCGCTGCTTCACCGCTTCGACCTAATCCTATTATAGAAATCCTCTTCATATCATCTCACCTTAAAAGATACTAAGCCTAAAATTGCAAAAATAATTCCCACAATCCAGAAACGGACAACAATCTTAGATTCATGTAATCCGTTTAATTCAAAGGAATGATGTATCGGGGTAATCTTAAAAATTCTTTTGCCACCAGTAATTTTGAAATAGGAAACCTGCATAATCACAGTCAAGACTTCAATGACAAATACACCACCAGCTATAAACAACAGAAATTCCTTCTTCAGCATAACCGAAATTACACCTAATGCAACTCCCATTGAAAGTGCACCAGTATCTCCCATAAAAATTTGTGCAGGATGTGTGTTATACCATAGGAAACCCAGGATAGCGCCAGCCATCGAAATGCAGAATATTGACAACTCCCCGGTTCCGGGTAAATATACAATATTAAGATATTGCGTAAAGTCTTGGCGTCCCGATACATAAGCTACTGCTGTGAACATTACAGATAAAATACCAACGAGTCCTGCAGCCAATCCGTCCAATCCGTCAACTATATTTACTGCATTTGTGGAAGCTACAATAACGAATGTAGAAAAAATAATATAACCGATGCCCATATTTATATATACATTTTTTAAAAACGGAAGCTCAGTAGTATCGCGCAACCCAACGCTTATGTTGAAAGGATCTGTGTACAACATTAAAGCAATTGCTAACGCTAAGAGTATTTGACCATACAGTTTGTATCTTGCTAAAAGACCTCTCGGATCACCAGCGACATCTTTAATGTAGTCGTCGACAAAGCCCATGACACCAGTTAACACTAAAGATATTAACGCCATCAATACATACGGATTATCTATCCTAGCCCACAAACCTGTCCCGACGATAACACCCCCTATAATAACTAAGCCACCCATTGTCGGAGTTCCTCGTTTCTGAAGGTGCCTTACGGGAACATCTTCTCTTATTTTGCTTTCGATCTTTTTTCGTTTAAGGTATTTTATCATCGGACCACAAAGAATAAGCGACACCAGAAAGCTAGTTGTTGCTGCCATTGCGATTCGGAAAGTAATGTATCGCAATAAATTGAATATAATATAATTTGATGCCAATGGATATAGCAGTTCGTAAAGCATCTCTAATTACCTTTCTGAGGTCTTATTAATCATAATATCTTTAATTGCATCAATAAATTTCGACATTCCTATTTTGTTTGAACCTTTGATTAATATCACATCATCTGATTGTATGTAATTAATCAGTTTATGTTTGGCTACAGCAAAATCCTTTGTGTATACAAGTTCTCCTGTGAATTTAAGTTGCCTAAGTTTCTCAGATGCAAAATTCATTCTGTCACCATACAAAATCACCATATCAACATCATTCTCGTAAAGCCATTCACCGATTTCTTCATGAGATTTCTCTTCATAAGTACCTAATTCCAACATATCGCCTAATACAGCGATTTTCCTATTTCCCGAAATTTTATTTAAACAATTCAAGGCTTCTTTGACAGTAATAGGGCAAGCATTGTAAGAATCATCGATGATTTTTATCCCATGAAGTTTAACAAGTTGCATTCTATGAGGTAATGCTTCTTGAACTTCTAGGACTTCCTGAATTTTCGGAATTGGTATATCGAAATAATCACCCACAGCAATTGCAGCCAAACTTGCATAAACCGACTGATAACCTAACATTTTTAACTTAAATGGATAACCTTTAACTTTAAACTCAGGCTTACAATCCTCAAAATTCAAATCAACCGCTCTATAATCGCCTGAATTAATTCCGTAAGTTATTATGGGATGATCTACTGAATTTCGAATATTTGACAATTTTAGAAAATCTGTATTAAGAAATAATGGTGCTTCTGGATCCATAGCGAAAGTAATTTTAAGTTTTTCATGTAAGATTCTATCAATGTTGTCAAGTCTTTCAGTGTGTACTCGAGCTACCGAGGTTATTACTGCTGCATTAGGTTGAGATATTTTCGACAAACGAATCATCTCACCCGGCATGTTTATCCCAAGTTCTACAACAGCAAATTCGCAATCGTCTGGCATGTCCAAAAGTGTTAAAGGTAAACCGATGAGATTATTATAATTTTTTTTCGCACTAACAGTTTTAAACTTTGTTCTTAGTACACTTGCAATTATTTCTCTAGCAGTTGTTTTACCCACAGAACCAGTAACCGCTACAACATTCGGATTAATGCGATTTCTGTAGATTCTCCCGAATTCACCTAGTGAATCCAATGTATTGATAACAACTATCTGGGGTAACTCTGTGAGAATTTGTCTTTCTAAAATTGCAGCAGCAGCGCCATTATCAAATGCGTCCTTCACAAAATCATGACCATCTCGAAGAGCTTTTAAAGCAAAAAACAACTCTCCAGGTTTAATAGTTCTGGAGTCATTCGAAACTCCCCTTACGTATACATTACCGGCGTCTTTGGGAAATAATCTCCCAGAAAGAAGCATTGATATTTTTGAGAGCCTTTCTGGCTTCAAAATAACCCCCAAATCATGTCAAAAGCCTAATAATCAAACAGATTAACAAAATTCTTCTATAGCTGACTTCACTATCTCATAATCATCAAAATGAATTGTCCTATTCTGCAAAATCTGATAGTCCTCATGACCCTTGCCTGCTATTACTACCATATCTCCTGGACGGGCTTTTTTAATTGCCCAATTTATGGCTTCTTTTCGGTTCGTTATACTTATCCAATTATCCTCAACTACTCCTTTCTCGATCATTTCTATAATATTATCTGGGTTTTCGGACCGAGGATTATCGGATGTAATCACGGCAAAATCTGAGAATTGAGTGGCGATTCTACCCATTACTGGTCTCTTAATCTTATCTCGATCTCCACCTGCACCGAAAATAACAATCACTCGACCATTTGTAATACTTCTCATGCTTACAAGAAGATTTCGTAATGCTTCAGGAGTATGTGCGTAATCTATAACTACACCGAAAGCCTGCCCCAAATCGACCAGTTGAACACGTCCCTTCATTGCTTTAAATTCCTCTATTGCCTTAATTATAATTTCCGCTTCATACTCTAATGCAAGGGTTGTCGTCATCGAAGCTAGAATATTGTAAATATTAAATTCTCCAATTAATTCTGTCGTAATATCGAATTGCCCCCATGGAGATTTAATTTTAAACCTACTTCCATATATCCCAGTATCTATCTGTTCTGCAATTACATCGGCAGAACTATTATGGATTCCGAATGTCCTCATATCTCCGGGAACACATTGTGCAACAACATCAAAAACTTCATCATCAGCATTAATAATAGATAACGATGATTTTGGTAGGTTACGGAAAAGGATACTTTTGGCATCTAAATACGATTCCATATCTCCATGATAGTCGAGGTGATCTTGAGAAAGATTAGTAAATACTGCAACCTCAAATGGTACACCCCAAACTCGTTTCTGCGACAACCCATGAGATGACACCTCCATTGCCACAGTTTCTATCTCGTGTTCTTTCATCTGAGATAAAATTTTCCATAGTAATTCGGCGTTGGGAGTTGTAATTGGTAATTTTTTATAAAATCTATCTTCGAACATATAACCGAGAGTTCCAATCAAACCTGCTTTTTCTTTCGATTTCGTGAGTATTTCCCATAGCAAATGCGTTACAGTTGTTTTCCCATTTGTTCCTGTTACACCTATTATTCTTTTTGGAATTCGACCGTATAACTCTTTCAAACCAAGAGCCAGAGCTTCTCTTGTATCTTTGCATTTAATAATCGGAATTTCTTGAAAAATTTTTGAATACTCGATAGAAACAATTAACCCCTTTGCTCCCCTTGATAATGCGTCAGAAATAAAATCATGTCCATCGTATGTCAGCCCTTTTATAGCTACGAAAGCAAATCCAGGCTGGATTTCCCTGGAATCGCTTGTGATACCTATAAATGGTCGATCTATTACTTTGCCTGAAATTTTACAGTCCAAGCTTTGAGCTATTTTATCGAATACATCACATATTGTTTTCATTAATTTTGGCATCGTTATAATTCTTTGTCATGACATTTTAATTTGACCTTTAAACTTTTTGGAACCTGAATATATGGTTCGGGAAATTGCTCTCGAATTATGCCATATCCGGTTAATTCGAAATCCAACCCAATCTCGGTAAGCTTTTTAATTGCAGTTCTAACAGATAAATTCGTCAAATTGGGAACCAAAACTGAATCCAAAGTGTTAATCGTATTGTTTCCCAGATAAATAGTAACTGTATCTTTACTTTGTAATCTAGTTCTGGGAGACGGTAGTTGTGCTATAATAAATTCACCAACACCTGATAATCTACCTATCAGCCCTCTTTCGTTGAGTATTGATAATGCTTGATTTGGATTCATATTTTTAATATTTGGAACATGTATTTCGTATTCATTATTGGATTTAATTGTCAATTTCTGTGAGCGTGAGGAAGCAAAAATACCTGCGCTAATTGCTTTTTCAATAATAGATCTGAAAACGGGAGCTGCCACAGAACCTCCATAATGCATGCCAGCTTTGGGATTATCTACTACAACAATTCCTACAATATATGGATCCTCTACAGGAGCTATTCCCAAAAACGAGGAGTAATATTTGTTCTTATCATACCTTCGATTACTCTCACTAAACTTATGAGTAGTTCCGGTTTTACCTGCAATTTTTATAAAAGGGGATTTGGCAGCCTTACCTGTTCCTCGGTTAACTACTTCGCCTAATACCGAAAGAATTAAATCCGCTACAAAATCAGGGATGACTTGTCTTACAAGAATTGGTTCCCTCCTCAAAACAACCTGATTATCGAAACTGACAATCTCTTCAACTATAAATGGTTGCATTAATTTCCCGTGATTAGCAATTACTCCGTACGCTCGTAAAAGTTGCAAAGCTGTGGAAGAAATCTCGTAACCCATGGGCAAAGTTAACATTGTCGTAGCACTCCATTTCTCTGGTGGTCGAAGAACACCATCCATTTCCCCCGGAAAATCGATGTTAGTGATTGTTCCAAACCCAAATCGCTTTGCGTATTTGTAGAGAGTTTTTTTTGTAAGTTTTTGAGCTATCTTAACTATTCCAATGTTACTTGAATAGATGAGAACTTCTGCTGCTGTAATTAAACCCATTGGTTTAACATCTTCTACTTCACGGCTATCGAACTGACATATTCCCAGACCAGCATCTATTGTATCCCCAAGCTCAATCTTATTTTCAGTTAATGCTGCGCTCATCGTAACAATTTTGAACATTGAACCCGGTTCAAATACATCCGTAATAGCTCGGTTTCTTCGATGATCTTCAGGATATTCATTTGGTTTGTTAGGATCATAATTCGGAAAAGAAGCCTTCGAGAGAATTTCTCCTGTTAGTGGATCTAAAAAAATTGCAGTTGCAGCATCAGCTTTGTTTTTTTCTACTGCTTGTTCCAACTCCCTTTCAACCAACTCTTGAAGTCTAATATCAATTGTTGTATAGAGATCATTACCCGGAACTGTTGGTTCTTTCGTATTCTCTGGGAGAGGATATGTTCTACCGATTGCATCGATAACTATTATTCTTTCCGAAGATTTCCCGGAAAGTTTTTCGTCATAGTATAATTCTAATCCTTCCAATCCTTTTCCATCAGTATCAACAAAACCAATAACCGACGATCCGACTTTTCCTTGTGGATAAATACGGCTAAACTTTGGAATAACAAAAATCCCTGGGAGTTGAGATTCTTTAACCTCCAATCCAAGTTCAGGAGAAACTGTACGCTCGATATAAACAAAATACTTTCTTTGCACTGTGTTTATTTTTTCCCCATAAAAACCGATAGGTTTTCGAAAAATTCTGCAAAGAACAGAATCCACATAATTTGTATCTATAATGCATGTTGGGTCGGCATGTATGTCGTAGAAAAGGTTGTTAATTGCCAATGGAATTCCGTTGCGATCAAATATATTCCCTCTGGGAGCTGGGGCAGGCTTTTTCCTTAATTGCTGAACTTTGGCAAGATTTTTGTATAAATCCACCGAAAAAATCTGAATTGCCACAAGCTTTGAAATCAGAACTATTACTAATATAGCCCAAACGATAATAATCCCCACCAACTGATCGCTTTTTTTTGAAGCAATCATTATCTCGATCACTCCCTGCTACTTTATATATTGCCAAACAATTCTTCTCCATTTATATTGACATTATTGTCGTTTTTTGGTAATGAATTTCCATTTAAAAAATTCATTAATTTCCCGAGACCAGCATAATTGTTAGTTTTATCCTTATCATCAGATAAGATTTTAACAATAATAAGATTTTCTGGAGAGGTGAATTCCATATTTCGGAATTCCTTAGCCAAACCTTCAATTCTTCCCCTCGAAGCGAGACCCGCGATTTGAGTTTCTAATTCTACATTCGTAGTTCGTAATACTGCAAGTTCTTCTTCCTGCTGAGAAATATCTCTGCACAAAGTCACCATTCTACTGCGTTCCCAAACCATAATTATTGCAAGAACACATATAACAAGAACTAACATTAAAACTTTCGAATATTTAATTGTTACAGGTGTAATTTTTATCAAACCATTCATTGCAACACCTCAACTTTTTCTGCAGCTCGAAGGCTTGCGGATCTCGCTCGAGGGTTTTTCTCTATCTCATCCGCTCGAGAAATTAAAGGCTTTTTGGTTAAAATTTTTAATGTCTTCCTGTGACCACATCTACAAACAGGCATCCTCGGTGGACAAACGCAGTCTTTGGATTCTTCCAAGAAATAATTCTTGACTATTCTATCTTCTCCTGAGTGATAACTTACTACTGCTACTCGTCCACCAGTTTTTAATATCTTAACAGCTCCGTATAGACCTGCTTTAAGGTTTTCAAATTCATTATTAACTTCTATTCTTATAGCCTGAAAAACTCTAGGGATTACATCTTTCCACATTTTTTTTGGGTATGAAATCATAACTATTTCTGCGAATTTTAATGTATCTCCGATCGGTGAAACGCTCCTTGCTTTGAGAATATTAAAAATGAGTTTATTAGCTTCTCTTAAATCGCAATAGTTTTTAAAAATCTGCAAAAGCTTATCGGCAGGATATTTATTTAAAACTGTGAAAGCGGACTTTTTTTGATCGATATCAAAGCGCATATCCAATGGACCCTTATGCTTGAATGAAAATCCTCTTTTGGGATCTTCAACATGTTCATTTCGAAGTCCAATATCGAATACTACCCCATCGACATATTTTACATCAACTTCTTCTCTCACAATTCTTTCAACCTCAGCGAAATTTCCTCTAATTATTTGAATTCGCTTCCCATATTTTTTTAGTCTTGTTTTTGAATTTATTAACGCCAAAGGGTCTAAATCGATTCCAATAACTCTTCCATTCGAATCCAGACTTTCGAGTATCTTTTCTGCATAACCACCGTCCCCCAATGTAGCATCGATGTATATACCGTCCTTTTTAGTTAATAAGTACTCAAGAACCTTATCCGTCAGAACGCTCTGATGTCTCTGAGTTTGCATTTTTTGCTCGTTTTCCTCGGATTAGCGAACCAAAAAACATTCTGGCTCCTGAATCATAATCTGTCTTGCTTTTCTCTTTAAATTCTGAATATTTTTTCGGATCCCAAACTTCTATCCAATCCACAACACCGAGGATTAAAGTCTCATCTCTAATATTGCTTTCTTCTTGCAAAATCTGCGGAATAAGAATTCTGCCTTGAGTATCAACGCTTGTATAATGAGCCCAAGATGAAAATTCTCGATAGAAATTCAATCCATCTTCAAAGGAAAGATAAGATGGATCAAAATTATTGATGAATTCCTCAAATTTATTAGTAGGGAAAATTGAGAGACATCCTCCTATACCTTTGGTAATAACGAACTCAGTATACCCTAAACCTATACCAGCCTTCATCATTTTTGCAGGAAGAGCTATTCTTCCCTTTTCATCAATTTTATGTATATATCTGCCTGCAAACATGTTAAGTCCAAAACCCCTTTAAGACTTACATTTTATTCCTATGCATTACAGCCACTTACCACTTCTCCCCATTTTTCACCACATTTATACACTATAATATGTGTATTTCCCTCATTGTCAAGGACATTTTTTTAAAAAATTCTGTTATCTACTATTTTACATACAGATATAAATTTTTTCGACTGTAATATGAATCCTATACGGAAATCCCTTGCAGTTTCGTAATTATATTGCAAATTAGTTTGGTCACAAAGGAGGTGAAATGAATATTGAAAAGCTATTATATGATGTTAAATCCTATTATGAAGGTATTATAGACCAATTAGTTCCGATAGTAGTCGAGCAAACTGCAAGAGGTGAAAGAGCATACGATATATTCTCCCGACTTCTAAAGGATCGAATAATATTTTTGGGAACTGCAATAAACGACGTGGTCTCAAACCTTATTGTAGCTCAGATTTTATTCTTGGAGGCTGAGGACCCCAATAAACCAATATCTCTATACATAAATTCTCCAGGTGGTGATGTTACCTCGGGATTGGCTATTTACGATACGATGCAATTTTCGAGAGCTCCTATTTCCACAACTGCAATCGGTCAGGCTGCATCGATGGGCGCAATTCTCCTCGCTGGTGGTGAAAAAGGGAAAAGATCGGCTCTTCCCAATGCAAGGATAATGATTCATCAACCGTGGGGTGGTGTTCAAGGTCAGGTTAGCGATATAGAAATTCATACTAAGGAGTACCAAAGACTTAAGATTTTACTTCATGAAATTCTGGCAAAGCACACTGGTCAAACACTTAAAAAAATTATAAAAGATGCAGATAGAAACTACTTTTTGACAGCCGAGGAAGCCCTTGAA